>CALPMR020000139.1 GCA_943324725.2 Bordetella parapertussis
CGCCGGATCCTGCCAACACCGAACTCACCGCAGCCCTGGCCGAGTTCCGCACGGGCCTGAACAACGAGCTCACCCCCTTCGATCCCCAGGCCAGAGATGCGGCCCTGGTGAGCAAGGCCAACCTCGAACTGGTGGCAGGGGTGCTGGAGGAGCTTGCTCCCAACGCGGGAGCATCCTTCCTGAACTTTGTCGAGTCCAAGTCTCCTGGGTACGAACAACTGCCGGTGAATCTGGTCACCACCTTTGGCGATGCCCCCAGCAGCGCCGTGGTCGCTGATGCATTGCAGAACGGCCAGGCCGTCCAGGTGCTGCTGCCGGGCCAACGGCTGAAGCCAGGCGACTACCTGCTCTCGCCTAATGGTCGCTTTATGGCCTTGATGCAGCCCGACGGCAATTTTGTGGTGCAAACCCTCAATGCCGATGGTGTGCGCTGGGATGTGTCGTTCTCCCTCAACGACTACGAAGACGCGAGATACAAAAGACCGGTGGCCAATCCGACCGATTCCTCGGTGGTGCTCGGCAGCACAACGGGCACCAGCCTGGAGATCCGCAATGGCGCCCTCACCTTTGTCAATGATCGTTTCCGAGCTAGCGATGGCTCCAATGCCATTGCCTTGGCTAGCGGCTTCTATGTGCGAGGCGGCAACGGCAGGACTGTGACCACCCGTGCACTTCCCGCCAACACCAGCTTCCAGCAGCTCAGCCTCAATAACAGCGGCGTGCTGGAGGCCAAAGCAACGGATGGCACCATCCTGTTCAGCCATGAGCCTTATTACTCCCTATCCATTATCCAGGAGCCGATTCCTGCAGCCAAGCTGAACGGCTTGCAAAGGCCCAGCTATGAGCCGCTCAACCTCAGTAACCGGCAGCTGATCCTCAGCGATCGCGATGGTGATGGCTCCAAGGAATTGGTGATCGCTCCCACTAAATCATCGGCCGATCAAGCGTGGTACAGCGTCGAGCTGCTCGACACACCAACTGATGCCAATGCTCCATGGCTTGCAAAGTCCTTCTTGGCCCCTAGCAGCGAACAAATGCTGTGGGAGAGCCGCACTGGTGGCCTTCAGCCAGAGAATGCCCTTACGGGCGCGAAAGCTGGCGATGTGCAGCTGCGCAAAATCAATGGCTTTGCCCAAGATTACATATACAGCGGAGATTCTGCTTCGCCAGTACCCGGCAATGCAGTCGAAAGCGGTGGCGCCTATGGCGTCAACGGCGCCAGCCTCAGTCGCACTATGCTCCACCTCCACACCCCCAACAACAAGAACACATGGGGGGAATACAGCCGCAGGATCGGCGGCCTGGATCTCAACCAGCGCCTGCAGCAACAGGGCGAATCCTGGGAACTCAAGCTGCCTGCCTACGTGTGGCAGATGAAGAGCAAGGGTGATGGCACACCAGCAGACCAGGGTGCCGATGAGCTGGTGCTGCACATCGGCAGCGGCGTCGGCGTCCGCGATCGCATCGGCAACACCGACACCAGCCAGATCGGCCTCGATGGACTAGCCATCAACTTTGACGAATACGACAGCAGCCTGAGGTTGTTCTGGAATGGCAAGTTGATCTGGCAAGCCGGCCCCAACAGCAGCGCCAGCGATCTGGCCAGGCAGCTGAGCAGCAACGGCAAAACCCTCAGCGAAGCTGATCTGAAAGCCTTCATGCTGCCCGATGGAGGCCTGCATAACAACGCTGGCATTGATACGGGAAAAGAATTGATGAGCCGGTTGGGCGGATGGTTCAACAATTTGATGTCGTCTGGCCTCTATCTGCGCTATCAAAAAGCCGATCAACCTTTTACAGAAAACGGCACTACCTATCAGGGTCGCCTGATCATGGAGGCAGCCAATGCCATGCGCTATCTCCCTTATGAGTATGGGTTCTTCAGCGACACAACCAGGCTCAATGCCATCAACAAAGGCCTGCAGATTGCCATCCCCATTGAGCAGCCTCTGAGCCTCAGCGGCTCCGATGTGGTGCTCAATGCCTATGCCCGCAGTGGCGGCTGGCCCGGCGTGCATGCCCTGGCCGGCATCGAGTTCAACACCGACAAACCCCTGGAGGGCGCGAATCTCGATCGCCTGATCAGCGTTGGCGATCTCAACGCCGATGGCTACGAAGACTTGGTGGGCATCGGCAGCCTCGCCACAGGCTGGAACTACGACTACAAGCTCGACCTGCCCGACAACAACCTCACCGAGCGCGGCAGCAGCAGCGACAGGTCAGAGGAAAACAGCTTCACCCTCAACAAGGGGGCCAACGGGGAAGCCATCACCCGCTCCACCCTGATTGCTCCAGTGATCCTGTGGGGCGGCAGCGGCGCGATCAATCTCGACCAGCTCACGCCGATTGTTCGCGGCAGTGATGCTAGCTACACCCACACCAGTGCAGGTGGCCTTGCCGCACTCGACAACTTCTCATCGGCCAACAACGTGATGGTTGCCCCGATGGGCGACATGAATGGCGATGGCTTCGATGACATCGCCATCAGCGATATTGAGCTTGGTCTCACTTATATCCTTCATGGCGGCACCGGCCTGCAATCGGCCAGAAGCTATCTGAATCGTTTCGGCGCCTTCTTCCCAGAAACCCGCGCCAAAGATGCGCCCAATGCATCCCCCGACATCTACCTGGCGTCGAATGACAAGGGATTCGGCGCACCCAACAGTTCCACTGCAGCACCAATCGCTTGGTTCGAAGGAATCAATCTCGAGCGCTCCTCGCAAGATACGGCAGCGGCTCGCCCAGCCTTTGCTGGCGTGCAAGTCACCAAAATCAGCGGGATTCCCGGTCAACAATTGGCCAACCTTACCGGCGGATCCGACTTTTCCGGAGACGGCATCAATGATCTCTTCCTCACTTCGCAAACTAAATACGACGCCAGTAAAGAGCTTTCACTCCAGGATCCAAGCCGGTTTGTGATCTTTGGAGGCGACAACACCCGTTCGTTCACCCATGTGGGCACGACCAATTCCGACAGCATCAAAGGCACTCCCGCCAATGATGTGATCCTCACCATGGCTGGCAACGACATCGTTCAAGGGCTAGGCGGCATGGATGCCATCTCCACGGGCCCCGGTGATGACCAGATCGTCCTTGCCGACGACCAATTCCGTCGCATTGATGGCGGCAGCGACGTCGACACCCTGATCATGCAGGGACAACGCAGCCAGGCCTGGGATTTCACCAAACTTGCTAGCGCCGGCCGTATCCGCAACATCGAGCAGATCGTTGCCACCGATTTCGGCGCCAACCAGCTCACCTTGAACGCTCGCGCCGCTGCCGCCATCACGAGTGGCGGCGGCACGCTGATCTTCGATGGAGATCTACAGACCGAAAAGCCAGCGGTGGTGCTGGTGAGAGCCCTCAACGCCAGGCTGCAGACGCTCGATCCCGTTTCAGCGGAATACGACGCTTTACTTGATGTGGCCACCCGCTACAGCGGCTTCAGCTTCGGCCTCTCCGACTTGAGCATGCTGCCCGTGGTGGTGCGTGATGTGCAGCGGGATCTGGTCTTCGACCACCTGCGCTCCCTCACCAACCAAACCAACCAACGTCCCCTCGCCGATCTGCTCGACCGGCTCAATGCCATCGACACCGACCGCAAACTCGGCCTGGGGCTCGATTTGCTCACGGTGTATGCCCAGCGGCTGGCCTTCACCCCCGCATCGGCCCTCGCCGCCTACGAGGCCTGGCTGGCGGATCTGCCGGCAGCCCTTCCCGACACCTTTGCCCTGCTGAGTGCGCAGCAGAAAACCGATCTGACCGCCCTGCCACAGGCCTGGCGCAACACCTACTCCGCCTACTTCCCCACAGCCGGCGAACCTGTTCCAGCCGTTCTGGCCTTCGAGGGCCTGCTCAACAGCACCGCCAACCCTGCTTCAACGGCAGCCGAGGCCTACAGCCAGTGGCTGGCCGGGGGCGCCGCCTCCACCTACAACCTGCCCGCCTCCAGCGACAGCCGCCAGGTGGAACTGCTGCGGTTGCTTCAGAGCCTCGACGCCCTAGCCCCGGCCCTGATTGAGGAGGTGATTAGCAGCTTCGACAGCGTGCGGCTCAGTACTGAGTTCAGCCTGGCCAACGCCGACCTACCGGCCGGCAGCGAAGCGTTCAGTGAATACGTTGCCGCCGGCGGCAGCGTGCGGCTGCTGATCCCCGAATGGATGGCGGTGGTCATCGACCCCAGCGTTCCCACCGAACTGATCCCCACCCCACCCACCAAATCAAGCAGCAGCTCGGCCGCAGGCCCCAACACCAATCTCGAAGCGCCGCTGATCAGCACCTCCGCTCCCTCCACAGAAGCTCGCACTTCAACGCGTGCCGACCTGCGGATCTCTGTTGGGGAATCGCACCCCAGCAGCGACGGCAGAGCCTTGGAGTTCATCCTCACTCGCAGCGGCCATCTGAGCGAAACCAGCCGAGTTCAGGTCAACACCGAAGGCTATGTGGCCGACTTGGTCGCCAGTGTGCAGGGCCAGGTGGTGTTTGCCCCTGGGGTCGTGAGTCAGACAGTACTGATCCCACTGATGGCAAACCTGCCCCAGGAACAACAGGCGCTAGATCCATATGCGGTGGAGAGTGTCCGCAATGTGAGCGTGCGCCTCAACCTGTTGCCAGATGGCAGCAGTGGCCCCCGCATCACCTCGGTGGTGGGCCTAAACGCCATTAATGCATTCACCCCAGAACTGCCGAACCCATCTCGGCCGCTCACCGCTGCCCAACTCAATCCGACCACATTGTTTGAGCGCAACGTTGCCCTGCAATTCCCCACCGCGCTTTGGCTTACTGCCATCGCCAACGGACCTGAGGAGCCAATCCAGTTCGGTTTCGACAACCCCCAGGGCCAACAAATAAATGATGTGCGACTTGTTGATCGCATCAGCGGCGACTTGGTGTCGCTATTTGATGCCGCCAACATCGGCACAGCTGTGATCTATGGCGACAGCGACGATTCACCCTCCACCGATCTCTTCTTCTCGGTAGAGGATGGCGGTCGCTTTGATCAAGATGGTTTAACCGACAGCCAGATCACCCTGGCGGCGGCAGGCGCCCTTGCCTCTCCCGGTTCGCTGCTAGTCGGTGATCGGGTGTTGCGCGCCCCAAGCACCAGCGGCATGAACCTGCTTCTAACTCCTCCAGTGGAGCGATTAAGCGGATCCCTCGCCGCCTACGACGAATTGCTGCTCATCGCCGCCGACGACATCACAGGTGCGATTGCATCGGCCGACGGCAGCCAGCTCAGCGCCGCCGCTGGAGACGCCTACCTTCAGGCTCTGATCAACCGCATGGCCAGTGCTCCTGATGGGGTGCGGCGGATTGCGCTCAATCGCGGCTCCGCAATCACCAGCCTCCAGCTGGTCAATGACACGAACTACGTGGCGGTGCTCTCCAAAGCATCCCAGGGCCTCTTGCCCAGCGTGGCGGATCTGCGCCTGCCATCCCTGAGCGATACAAGCGGAACCAGCAGCCGGGCCATCGGCAACTACCAACTGCAACTGGACAACCAACGCCTCAGCTTCCAGCTCACCAGCCCCTACTACGTAGTGCCTGGCGTGGAAGGCAAGACAATCGCCCTCACCACCCAGTTCCGCGCCCCCAGCGGCAGCCCGGTGAGCAGTTTTCACATGGCATGGCTGCGAGTCAGCGAGGTGAACGGCGATCTGATGCCCCTGCTGGCCTCAAACGATCTCAGCGATCGCCTGATCACCGTGCCCACTGATGGAGTGGTGGAACTGATGGGTGGCGACATCCTGATGCCACTGATCTTCCAGGACATCGATCCCAGCCGTTGGGCAGCCCTGCCGGCAAGTGAGCGGCTACTACAGGGGCAGCAAGCCTCGGGCACCTGGCGGGTCGACATTCCCGACCCCAGCATCAATCCCAAGCCGCTGCTGCAGCGCACGCAGGCCAACGCCTACCAGTTTGGGATCGACGGCACTCTTGTCGTGCGCTATGGAGCCGAACTCCAGGCCAGCCTCATCTCCGGCGAGCGGGTGCTCGGCACCACCGGCAACGACCAGTTCCGAGATCCCGACAACAGCCTGGGACTCACCTTCGTGGAAAACCTGATCGTCAGCGGCGCTGGCAACGACGAAGTTGTCGCTCGCAACCCCGGCGCCAGCTCCGACAACGTGGTGCTCACCGGTGCTGATGATGACCTGGTAACCACAACATTCCGCGACATCGTGTATGCCGGCAGCGGTGTCGATCGCCTCACATTGAATGCTGCCGTTGGCAATCGTGTCGATGGCGGGAACGGCAGCGACATCTTCCAAATCGAGACCGGCGGCCAGCGGCTGTTGGGTGGTGCCGGTCAAGACACCTTCAAAATTAGCGGCACCCTCACCAGCCCAGTGGTGATCGCGGGCGGTAGCGATGCTGACTATTTCTGGCTAGCTGACGCCCAGGGCAACCTGCCGGGCGCAACTGTCGTAATTAGCGATTTCGACGGCGAAAAGGGAGACAGGCTGATTCTGCCGGGCTACAACTACGCTGATCTGATTTTCCAGCAATCTGGCGCAAATGTAGCGATCAACATCGGCAATGCTGAAGTTGCGCTGCTGATGAATTGCAACTTGGAACTAGTGACGGAAGCCAGCTTCTTCCGATTTGATTCCAGCGAGTCTGCAGACAGCATGCTTACTGAGTTTGGAGACACCCCAGACCCATTCGCCACCACTTATGGCGATGGAATCCTGAGCGTTTCCGAACTCATTAGTGACGGCGTCAATGGCCTGGCCGCCTTTGCACGCCGGACCTTTGGCAGCACCAATCCTGAAGTTGCGGTCTACATCCACACCAACTCAGGCCAGACATCTGTAGGCGGCGGCCGCACTGGGCGCAAATCAATCACTGCAATTGCCGTGAGCGATGCCGACGCTGAATGGATGCGCGACCAAATCCGGCTCCTCGACAGTGCGCTCGGGATCAACTTCCGTTTTGTTTCCTCCAGCGCCGAGTCGAATCTCGACATCTATTACGACGAAGCCATCAGCCTCTCCAGCGACCGCACCACGCTGGGCATTGCCCTTGCCAACGACAACGGCCGCCAGAACTGGTGGGAGCTGATGCTCAATGCATCAGCATTGGCTGGCAATCCCAGCGGCTTCCGCTATACCTTCCTGCATGAATTGGGTCACGTTTTAGGCCTGGAGCATCCGTTTGATAACAGTGACGGAGATGCAGAAGGACAACGGTTCGGCCAGCCTGATACCGCCGCCACGATCTTGTCTTACACCCGTCCGCCGGAAGGCTGGCCCGGGTCGTATCAAATGCTGGATTGGGCTGCGCTGACAACCATTTGGGGCTTAAATCAGAACAACACCAGTGGCTGGCGCTTCAGCAACTCCAGCGTTGGCGAAGAAGTACTAGACAGCAGCCAGGCTCTGGCGCGTCTAACGGCTGCAACGCCAGGCGACCGATTCATCGGCCGGGCCGATGGCCTCACCAGCGAAACCGCCAGCCCAGAACCAGCGGTCACCCGGCTGCCCGATCCGGCACCCCAACCCCAACCGATCGACAAGACCGTCGATCCCACAGCTGCCAGCACCAGCACATTGCCGGTGCTGGTGGTCTCTGAGCCCCAGTCCACCAGCCTCAATAACGGCGAAATCACCTGGCAGCCATTCTGGCGCCAGCTCGATCTGGAGCTGGGTGCTGTGCTTGATGCCGACAACCAGCTGCAGGTGCTGAGTGCGGCCGGATACGGATCAACACCCCGCAATGGCCACCAGCTGGTGGATCTAATCGTGACTGGCAGCACCCAGGCCGATGTGGTGTTTGCCTCGAGCGGTAACACCGTGGATCTGGGACTGGGGCA
>CALPMR020000140.1 GCA_943324725.2 Bordetella parapertussis
GGCGGTGCGCTGGCGCCTGACCCCGGTGGTGTACTCCCTGGCCTGCGCCCAGCGGCTGGTGGCCAGCCTGCGCACGATGGACGCGAGCCTCGATGTCCATCTCGAGATCGACAGCGGCATGGGCCGGGTCGGTGTCACCCCCGAGGAGGCCCTGGGGGTGGCCCGCCTGCTGCGGGGGGCCGGGGTGGTGCGGCTCAGTGGCGTCATGACCCACCTGGCCAGCGCCGATGATCCAGCCGCCGATCAGCACACCGAGGAGCAACTGGCCCGTTTTGAAGCGGCCGTCGCCATGATCCGCGCCGAGAGTGACGAGCCCCTGATCATCCATGCCGCCGCCACCTCCGGCGCCGTGCGCTTCGCCAACGCCCGCTGCGACATGGTGCGCCTCGGTCTCGGCCTCTACGGCCTCTATCCCTCGCCGGCCGTGGCCGCGGCGATCGAACTGGAACTGGCGGTGGCGTTCCTCAGTCGGCTGGTGCAGGTGAGTCTGCTGCGGCGCGGCCAGCGGGTGGGCTACAACGGCACCTACGTGGTCACGGCCGAGCAGCAGCGCATCGGCATCGTGGCCGCCGGCTACAACGACGGCGTGCCCTGGAGCTTCTCCAACCGCGGCGAGGTGATGATTCAGGGCCAGCGGGTGCGGGTGCTCGGCCGGGTATCGATGGATTCCATGGCGGTGGATCTGTCGTCCCTGGCCGATGCCAGCGTCGGCGATGAAGTGCTGATCTTCGGAGCCCACGAGGGCCAGGTGCTGCGCCCCGAGGAAGCAGCCGCGTGCGCCGGCACCATCCCCTACGACCTGCTGGTGACCATCGACAGCCGGCGGGTGCAACGGCTCTTCCGCGGCGACTGAGACCGGGGGCTAAGCCAAGGCCGTTCGCCGGCGCCGCCGGCACGGGACCGTGAGGTGGTCAGGTAAGCTCACTGAGCCGCTGGAGAGGTGGCTGAGTGGTTGAAAGCGGCTCCCTGCTAAGGAGTTACAGGAGGCAACTTCTGTCGAGGGTTCGAATCCCTCCCTCTCCGTTCCCGGACGATTTCCGTCCAACTCTGCAACCGAGCCAGCCCTGAACCGCTGCCCCCCCGTCCCCGATCCGGGAGTCGGTGAGTCAGGTTCACCTCTGGCTGCAGGCCTGCAGCAACCCGGCGCTGATCGCGGGCAGCAGCTGCTCATCGCCGGCCGCCTGCTTCCCCTCGCTGAAGACCACCAGCAGGAAGGGATTGGCCCCTTCCACCTCCACATAGGCGCCATCGTGACGCGCCTGGCTCATCCAACCGGCCTTGCTCCACAGCCGCGCCCCGCTCGGTAGACCAGCTCCGAGGAAGCCATCCACCTGGTTCTCCGGATCAGCCGCCCGTAGCGCCGGATCGAGCGAGCGGCTGAGCAGCTCCTGCATGCGTACCGACGCGGGCGGCGACACCATGGCACCGGCGATCACGGCCTGCAGCAGCCGGGCGGTGGCGTCGGTGCTGAGGCGATTGCGGTTGCGCTGCTGAGCGCCGTAGAAATCCCGTTCCCTGCCGTAGGGGCCGTCCCCCCAGGTCTTCTGGCAGGCATTGCAGCCTTCCAGCTCGGGCCAGCCCAGGTCGGCCAGCCAGCCATTGACGAGCTGCCGCTGGCGCCTCCAGGCGTCAAAGCGCTCCTGCGGCAGGGACGGACCACTGGTGGTGCCGCTGAGCAGATCGAGCACCAGGCCCGTGGCGTCATTGCTCGAATCGCGGATCATGTCAGCCAGGGCGCGACGCAATTCCTCGCCGTCCTCGAGCAGCTGGCGCTGCAACCAGGCCTCGGCAGCGATCAGATACACCAGCTTCACCACACTGGCGGGATAGCACTGGCGATCGCCCGCCCAACTGGCTCCGCGCACCTGGAGCCTCGCCAGCCCTCTCGCATCCAGATTGGCGCCCTGTTGCAACAGGGAAACGGGATAGCGCAACCAGGTGATCGAGAGCTGCTGCGACAGCCCCGGCCGACCATCGCTCTCCAGCGACGCCACCAGCGAGCGCAGGGTCTGGTCCATCGACGGATCCGGGCTGTAGAACGCCATCACCCCCCAGACACGGTTCATGGTGAGATTAGGCATCGGCGGCGAGACCGATCCCTTCGGCCAGAGCAGCCTCTGGCAACTGCAGCGTCCCCTCGATGCCTACAGCCGGCCCCAGGGGCCTGGACTGGCCACCCAGGTGGCGGCGGGGCGGCGACTGCGGGTGCTGGAGAGAGACGCGGGCGGGCGGCTGCGGGTGCGGCTGCTGGAGGATGGCTACCCCTGCTGGCTGGAAGCCTCGGCACTGCGCAGCCACGGCCGGCCAGCCTCAGCGGCGCCACGGCACGGACTGCAGCGAGCCACGATCGCCCAGAGGCTCGAGCAGGTGCTGAGCTTTGCGTTGGCGGCGATGCAGAAGCCCAATATCTACTTATGGGGAGGCAACCTGGGGCCGGATTTCGACTGTTCCGGCCTGATCCAGACCAGCTTCGCCGCGGCGGACATCTGGCTGCCGCGCGACGCCTACCTGCAGGAGCGCTTCTGCCAGCCCGTGGCCGTGCAGCCAGGCGTCACCAGCCTGCTGGAGCAGGGAGATCTGATCTTCTTCGGCACAGCGCGGCGATGCACCCATGTGGGGCTGCATCTGGGCGACGGTCGCTACCTGCACAGTTCCGGGCGGGAACACGGCCGCAACGGCCTCGGCATCGATGACCTCAACCCCCGGAACCGGGATCCGGTGGCCCGCCACTACCGCCAGGAGCTGCGCGGCGCCGGTCGGGTGATGCACAGCCACGACGGCAGTCCCCTGCCCCCCTAGGTTCAGGAGCAACATGCGCCCCCAGCCGACCATGGCGGAGATCAGCCGTCCCAGTCTGTCGGTGGTGGTGCCCCTCTACAACGAAGAAGGCAGCCTCCCCCATCTGCTTGAACAGCTGCTGGTGGCGCTCAAGCCCCTGGGCCGCAGTTTCGAGATCGTGCTCGTCGACGACGGCTCCCGCGACGGCACGGCCGCCCTGTTGCAGGACATGGCCGCCCGCACGCCGGAACTGGTGGCAGTGCTGCTACGCCGCAACTACGGCCAGACGGCCGCCATGGCGGCCGGATTCGATGCCAGCAGCGGCGAGGTTCTGGTGACTCTCGATGGCGATCTGCAGAACGATCCGGCCGACATCCCCCTGCTGCTGAATCAGCTCGAACAGAGTCAGCTCGATCTGGTCAGTGGCTGGCGCCATCAGCGCCAGGACAACACCATCAGCCGCCTGCTGCCCTCCCTGCTGGCCAACTGGCTGATCGCCCGGGTCACGGGAGTGAAGCTGCACGACTACGGCTGCTCGTTGAAGGCCTACCGGCGCGAGGTGGTGGCCGACATGAATCTCTACGGCGAACTGCATCGCTTCCTGCCCGCCCTGGCCTTCATCGAAGGTGCCCGCATCGGCGAGGTGCGGGTGAACCACCATCCCCGCCGCTACGGCAAGAGCAAATACGGCATTGATCGCACCTTCCGCGTGTTGATGGATCTGCTGACGGTGTGGTTCATGAAGCGCTTCCTGACCCGGCCCATGCATGTCTTCGGCTTTGCCGGACTGGTGAGCCTGGGCACGGGCCTGGCGCTGGCCTTCTGGCTGGTGGGCGAAAAGCTCCTGCTGGGGGTGGACATCGGCAATCGCCCCCTGCTGTTGATGGCTGTTCTGGCGATCCTCAGCGGCGTGCAGCTCTTCAGTTTCGGCCTGCTGGCGGAGCTGCAGATGCGCACCTATCACGAAAGCCAGGGACGGCCGATCTATCGCGTCCGCAACACCTTGCGGGGTCGCGCACCGAGGCCTGGCCTGGAGGTCTGAGGCCTGGGTTGGGAGAACGGATCCTGGAGTGCAGTCGCCTGGCTGCGACCACGGAACATCTGAATCGCCGCCGCGGCGTCGGCCATCACCAGGGGATCGGGATCCCTGAGGCCGCGGCGTAGCAGTGGTAAAACGCAGGGATGGCCCCAGAGGCGGGCCAGGGCCATGGCCTGACGACGATCGGCGGCACTGCCATGGAAGCAACGCTCGATCTGGCGCATCAGAGCCTGCCGCTGGCGCACCGCCCCCGCCGGAGGGAACGGGGGGCCGGGTAACAATGGCGTTGAGCCCGCAACGGGGGGATGGCTGGAGATCTCCATGAGCACAGCAGCTGCAGCAGGCGACGAGGCCGGCTCCTGAACAGTGACCAGGGCAATCTGGGCCCGGTTGAGAGCCACCACGGAACTGGTGTCGACGGAGCGCAGAAAAGGGCTGGGCCGGCGCCGGGCACTCAGCCACAGGCCCGCAAGCAACGCGGCAGCAAGGGCACCGAGCAGGGAGGGATTCATAGGCTGAAACGGCTCGGAAAACCGGGTGGGTTCTGCTGAACTTTTATGTCACCCAATCCAAGCGGCAAGAGTGGAGCAGAGGGGTCTCCTTACAGTACCGGCGGTTGTACGTGGCCAATGCCATGACTGGAGAATTCGCGGCCGCCTGGCTTCCATCCGTGCTTGTTCCCCTGGTGGGGATCCTCGGCCCTGCCGTTGCCATGGCCCTGCTGTTCAACGTGATCGAAGCGCGCGACTGATCTGTCCGCTGCCCAGACCCCTCACCGAGCCCCCTACCGAGTCCAAGAGCGCCCCATGACCGTCACCCCCGTGGCCGACCCCTGCGTCGGTAACCTGGCGACCCCCGTCAACAGCAGCTATTTCACCCGGGCGTTCCTGAACGCTCTGCCCGCCTACCGCCCCTCGCTCTCTCCCAACCGTCGAGGGCTGGAAGTGGGCATGGCCCATGGCTTCTTCCTCTACGGCCCTTTTGCCATCACTGGGCCCCTGCGAGCCACCGAGTACTCCAGCACCGCCGGCCTTCTGGCCACCATCGGCCTGGTGTCGATTCTCACCGTGTGTCTCTCGATCTATGGCACAGCCGGCAACGGCCCCAACGTCCAACCCCCGGACGTCACCATCGACAACCCCCCCGCCGATCTGTTCACCAAGGCAGGCTGGGCTGAGTTCGCCAGTGGCTTCTGGCTCGGTGGTTGCGGTGGCGCCGCCTTCGCCTGGTTCCTGTGCAGCACAGCCCTGGTCTCCCCGCTGGTGAACATCGCCGGTGGTGTCTGGAGCGTCAACTGAGCCCTGAGCTCCAAAATCAGGCCTGAAATCCAATCAGATTTCGATGCCAACGGGGCCCCGCGCAAGCGGGGCTTTTTGCTGTCTCTGATCGACTGAGCGCCGTTGAGTCGTGGAGTCGAGCCAGAGCGATAGCCCATCCGCAACCCACTGAACCCGAACAACAAGCCCCTGAGCTGCTCAACGATCGAGAGCTGCTCAAGGCGACTCTGGAAGAGCCCACCAGGAGCACAACGGCAAGACAAGGCATCGGCGCGAAACGACAAGATCACCGCCAAACAAAGATGAACCTGCGCGCTGTGTCTCTGTCACGATCCTCAGGGCATGATTGGGGTTGCTTGGCAGGCCACCCAAACACTTGAAACAACAACAGATCAACCAGGCTGCCGCTTGACGGCTCAAGACGACAAGCGCAGTCCAGGCCCGATGCTGGCAGCACCCGAGTGGATGCTCGACGATGGCCGATGCAGCCGTCACTTCGCCACCGGGAACGAGAAGTCGCCAGCTGTTGACCTCGGCCAACATCCAGGATTGAACCGCCGAGCACGGAACAGAACCAGCCCATCGAGGAGGCTGCGGCCACTGATCCTGAGAGGGCCCAGGTGATGGGACTGCCAACCCTTCTGCCAAGAGAAGGCCGAGCGGGTCAGACCATCCATGGCGAGAGCCTCAGACCGAAGCCAGAAGCCTGAACCAGGCCCCAGCAGCGAGACAGCCGCCAAAAGCTCAAACACAGGCCATCCAGCGCTGTCTCAAAGCCAACAAGAAGACGAGACGGGAGAACAAAGGATAACTCTCCATCACACAAATAAGGCAACATCCAAGGGTCAGAAGTGCGGCACTTGCAAATGGTCCAACAAGCTTCTCCCTACCAGTCGGCACCCACATCAGGCCTAAGCCCATTGGGCCAACAGCCGATCCATAGTTCAGAAGCTGTGTCTTTCGTTTGCATCAACAGAAGCAGCCAGCAAGCCATCCTGCAAATCAACCTCACTCAGACACCCAGAAAAGTCCATTACGGCCTGCGAAGAGAAGGCCATAGCAGGACCCCGTGAAAGCCTGCATAGACAACCCAGCGGAGTCGACAAGTCATCCCATCCCATCATTGAGCCAACGGAACCACATCGCAACCCAAATGAAAAACCCCCAGCCAAAGCCGGGGGTCATGAACGTCCCTCGAGAGGACAAGCAAGAGCTAGGGATCAGCCGAACTTGCCGGAGGTGGAAGCGATCAGGAAGGCAGCGTACGTGAGGATGAATCCCACAGTGAAGTGAGCCAAACCGACGACACGAGCCTGAACAATCGAGAGTGCAACGGGCTTGTCGCGCCAGCCGACCAGGTTAGCCAGCGGTGTGCGCTGGTGAGCCCAGACGATGGTCTCGATCAGTTCCTGCCAGTAACCCCTCCAGGAGATCAGGAACATGAAACCTGTTGCCCAGACCAGATGGCCGAACAGGAACATCCAGGACCAGACGGCCAGGTTGTTCGTGCCGAACGGGTTGTAGCCGTTGATCAGCTGGGAGCTGTTCAGCCAGAGGTAGTCGCGGAACCAGCCCATCAGATAGGTGCTGGATTCGTTGAACTGAGCCACATTGCCCTGCCAGATGGCGAGGTGTTTCCAGTGCCAGTAGAAGGTGACCCAGGCCACCGTATTCAACGCCCAGAACAGAGCCAGATAGAAGGAATCCCAGGCGGAGATGTCGCAGGTGCCGCCACGGCCAGGGCCGTCGCAGGGGAAGGAATAACCGAAGTCCTTTTTATCGGGCATCAGCTTCGAACCCCGGGCATCAAGGGCACCCTTGACCAGGATCAAGGTGGTGGTGTGGAGACCCAGCGCAATCGCGTGGTGCACCAGGAAGTCACCAGGACCGATCTGGAGGAACAGGGAATTGTTGCCGGCGTTAAGTGAATCCAGCCAACCGGGCAGCCAGACGGCGCCGGGGCCGGGAGCATTGCTCACCAGGCTGTTGGGATTGGAGAGCAGCACATCCATGCCATACAGAGCTTTGCCACTGGCAGCCTGTACGAACTGGGCGAACACCGGCTCCACCAGGATCTGCTTCTCGGGCGTACCGAAGGCAACGACGACGTCGTTGTGGACATACAGACCAAGAGTGTGGAAGCCGAGGAACAGGGAGACCCAGCTGAGATGGCTGATGATGGCTTCCTTGTGCTCGAGCATCCGGGCCAGGACGTTGTCCTTGTTGGCCTCAGGGTCGTAGTCGCGGATGAAGAAGATCGCACCGTGGGCGAAGGCACCGCACATCAAGAAGATGGCGATGTACTGGTGGTGGGTGTAAAGCGCAGCCTGCGTTGTGTAGTCCTTGGCGATGAACGCATAGGACGGCAACGCATACATGTGCTGAGCCACGAGGCTCGTGACCACACCCAGAGAGGCCAGAGCAAGTCCCAGCTGGAAGTGCAGGGAGTTGTTGACTGTGTCGTACAGGTTTCTGTGGCCTGCACCCATGTTGCCCGGGGTCCCCTTGGGAGGGGTGTGGGCATCGAGAATCTCGCGGATCGAATGGCCGATACCGAAGTTGGTCCGGTACATGTGGCCAGCGATCACGAACAGACAGCCAATCGCCAGATGGTGATGGGCGATGTCCGTGAGCCAGAGAGATTCCGTCTGGGGGTGGAAACCACCGAGGAAGGTCAGGATCGCGGTGCCGGAACCGGTTGTGGTGCCGAA
>CALPMR020000141.1 GCA_943324725.2 Bordetella parapertussis
CCGACGGGTTCTCGGAGAACTGGGCCAGCAGCTCCTGGGGCGAGGCCGTGGCCTCCCGCTTCTGCAGCACCAGCCGCAACGTGCCGGCCGCACTGGGCACCAGGGCGAAGGCCTCGTCGTCACCCTGCTGGCTGCTCAGCGGCAGCGCCTGCGTCCAGCTCAGAGTGCCGTCGCTGCCCCACGAGCCGAAGCTGGCCACCACCTGGGAGCTGGCGCCGTTGCCGATCCGGTAGGCCAGCACGATGCCCTGGGCATTGCCCGGCACCGCCCCGGTGGTGCCGCTGCTGGGCCAGAGGTCGTCCACCACCAGCGCCTGCAGATCGCGGGCACCCTCGCTGCCCGGCACAACCTGCCCCTGGTCCCAGCGCTGGGCCTGGGCGTTCCACTGGCACTCCCACAGCAGGCCGTTGTCGGCCAGAAAGGCGTGGGCGGCGCCGTTGGCGTCGTTGACGATCTGGATGGCGCTGGAGTAGGGCATGGCAGGCAACCCCGGCGGGCTTAACGGGAGCTGAAGCCACTCTGTCAGCTATCCCTGTCTGTCGCGCCCTACATCTGTAGGGTCCTGAGCGCTCAAGCCTCTGAATGCAGGGCTTCTGTCTGCAGGGCTTCTGTTTCCCCAGCGCTTTCTCAGCCCAGCGCCGACTCTTGGCTGCCGTTCTGCCAGGGGACGGGGCGGCTCCCCTCACCGCCGGGATCGTCCCCGGCTGCCCAGGTGCTCCTGGCTCGTTTCAGCGGCGTTCCCGTGTCAGCCCCAGGGCGATCGCCCGGCTCACCACCTGGGTGCGGTTGTTCACTCCGAGTTTGCGGCAGAGGCTGCTGACGTAGTCGCGCACCGTGGTTGCGGCGATCTCGTGTTCCTGGGCGATCTGCTTGTTGGTGAGCCCCCGGGCCAGGCCAGCGAGGGTCTGCCGTTCGCGGCCATTCAGGGCGATTCCCCCTGGCTCCTGCAGCCGCGCCTGCAGGCGTGGATCCAGGAAGGTCTGCCCCCGCCGCAGGGCCTGCAGCGCCCGGATCAAGGTGCCAGTGCCGAAGCTCTGCACATGCACGATCGCCTGGGCCTGGCAATCGGCCAGGGCCTCGGCCGTGAGCCACTGGTCGTCCTGCACCAGCAGCAGAATCTGCAGGCTTTGGCGCCGCTGCCTGAGCCGTCGCATCAGCTCGCGCCCCTGGTCGGCTGCGAGCGAATCGGTGAGCACCACCAGCGGCGCTTTGTTCGGCTCCAGCCGCAACTCCTGCTGCACCAGATCCCAGACCTCCTTGGCATTGATGCCGCAGCCGCGCAGGTTCGGTTGGCGGGTCGCCATCCCCAGCCGCGCCACCAGGTGTCCCTCCAGCCAGGAGCCGGTGCCGATCACGATCGACCAGCCGCCCAGCAGGCCATTCACCAGCCGGGTGCGGCGGATGAACCCCGGGCTCCTGGGCACGAAACGCAGGCTCTCATCCGTCTCAGGCAGCAACAGCGGCTCCGGCATGGCGATCAGCCGGCCTCTGGATTGATCAGCATCGCTGCTGGACGGCGGCCTCCCATCCTGAAGCATCCGATGTCGAGGCCCATCGAGTCACGACCGACTGACCATTCTCGCCAGGCCTGCAGTGGCTCCGCATCGTGAGGCTCAATTCCTGTGGCTGGAGCACAGCGGCCGGGTGCTGCTGGGGTAGGAACGGATCCAGCCCCGGGGCCCAGCCGGGGCCAGCGGCTGAGTCAGCCCATGCCGCTGGCCTTCGTTGTCACCTACCGGAGCCAGGACGTCTGCTCAGAACACCTGCAGAGCGACATTCTGATCAGAACAGCTGCACGGCGACATTCTGGATGCGGACGATCAGATCGTTGAAGTCGATGTCGCCGTTGCCCCCCGCCACCGCTTGGTCTTCAATGCCGAGCACCAGGTTGTTAGCACTGTTGCTGAGGCTGACCATCTGGGTAGAGCCGCCGGCGTTGGCGGCGGCGAAGGAGGAGTAGATCACCGAGGAATCGCCGTTCTGCAACAACAGCAGGCCGTAGCGCTCGCGGGTGTCCAGCGGCAGGGCGTTGTACGTGGCGGACTGCCCGAACTCGGGCAAGCTGGATGCATCGAGCAGCAATCCCTCCTGCTTGGAGCGGGCCAGGGCAGCCTGCAAGTAATCCTTGTCGCCAGGATTGAGGCCACCGATGTTGCCGGTGATCGAATCCACCGTGTAGAAGCCGAGGCTGTTGTCGTAGCCAGCCAGGCGCTGCACCTCGACGGCGGCCGGAGCCGGCAGGACGGTGGGGGCATTGCCGCTGGCTTGCCAGAACACGCCGCTGACCCCACCGCTGAAGTTGGCGGTGACCTGGTTGCCATCGACCGCCAGGTTGAGCAGGTCCAGGGCAACACCGTCGCGGCTGGCGGTCGGGGTCCAGTCCGGGCCGCTGAGGGTCTTGGCGTCGGTGATCGAGCGGCTGCCGATGGCCAGGGCCTCGGTGGTTTGCCAGCCGTCAGCGCTGTTGGCGTTACTGGGGTTGAGGCTGCCGGCGCTACCGCCCTGGGCATCAGTGATCAGGGTCAGGCTCCTGGCGCCGGCCTGGAGACCGAACGTCACCAGGCCCGGAGCGCTATCGGCGCGCCAGCTGGTGAGGGGAGCGTCCTGGGAGAAGCGCACGGTGTTGCCATTCAGCAACTGGACGCTGCTCTGCCACTTCAGCTCAGGACCGAGGACGGAGACCAGGGGTAGGTCGGATGCGCCATCAAGGTTGAGGCGCAGGCGAGTGCTGACCTGTTGATTGTCGTGGCCATCTTGATCCAGGGGAAGGGGGCCATCGCCTGCCAGATTCAAACCGCCATCAGACCTGAAGTCAGCAAGCTTCAGCTCGCGGCTGGCGGAGACCGTAGAGGACTGGGCGCTGTCGCGTTGGCTGACCCACAAGCTCAAGGAGTTCTGTTCAGCGCTAGTGAGATCGGCGCGGAACTGCAGTTCACCCCCCTCGAGATTGAAGCCACTCAACACCACTGGCTTCGAGGGTTTGATCAGCAGGTGCACTTCCTGCGTAAAGCGCTGGGGATCGACGGCCTGGAAGCTGAGGCTTGCCTTTTCCGACTGACCTTCGGCGATTTGATCCGCGATGGTGGGAACGGTGACTATCTTGCTGATCTCACCGGCCGCGAACTTCAGGACACCAACTACAACGGGGCAATCAACACCCAGGCTGGTGGTGCCATTTTTGGACGTGGAACTGTAGAGAATAGCCAGAGGGTTGTTGATGGAGCCTTGGCGCGTGATCCTGAAGTGCAGGCTCTCGCCTTCCCTCGCCGGCATCGCCGTGACGGTGTAATCGTCGTCCTGGATGGACTGGGCGCCGGCCTGCTGCTGGAGCCAGGGGAGATAGGCGTCTGCAGGATCAGAGCCAACGCCGGCCGCCATGAAGCTGGGTGCCACAGCAGCCTGGGGTTCCGCCGCAAAGACTGCCGGAGCCATGACTGCCGAAGCTGTGGGCACTGTGCTGACGTGGCTGGCCAGCCAGATGTTTTCGCCGTCACTGTTAACGGCTGTTTGTGATGTGGGCACCAGGACGAACACCACGGCAGCGCTGTCGCTGGCGGTGTAACCATTCCAGCGAGCACCGCCAAAGACAATGTCAGCCTTGGGATCCAGAGAATTGCGGCTGAAACCGGTCAACTCGATCGAGTCCTGGGCATCGGCAACCAGGAACAGCACCTGATCGTCGTTGAGGTTTTCGACGCCGAAGCGATCGAAACTGAGTGTATTGGCGCCGTAATCCACGCTACTGATCAACTCCACCGATTTCAGTCGGTTACCGGGCCGGATGTAATAGGTGCCTGGATCGGAGCCTGAGGGGTCTGCACTGGCTTGTGTCTGCTCCGTAAAGCTCCAGTTCTGGTTGGCCAGGCCCTGCAGTAACAACGTGTCAATCCCCGCTCCGCCATCAATGCGCCGGAAGTCGTTGTCGATCAGACTGATCTGGTCGTCGCCGGCAGCGGCGAGGATCACATCCCTGCCACCGCGACCCTCAATGCTGTCCGAGCCATCCAGGGCGGCGATGATATCGGCCAGAGGCGTGCCCAGCAGGGTGTCATCGCTGGGGGTGCCGATCTGGTTGGCGATGTCGAGGAAGTCGCCGCCAAAGAGGGCATATTGATTGGCCAGGCCCTCGGAACGATTGCTGGGGTCGCTGATCAGGATGTCGCGGTAGCCATCGGCATTGATGTCGATGTTGCCATCGATTGAGTAACCAGCGAGGGAAACCTGATTGGCGGTTGTGGGTGCGAGTTCTACTTGATTGACGTAGAGATCACCGTCCACCTCGGCCTGATAGAGCTGTGAGTTGCTCACAAAGTACGTTGCCGTAGTGTTGCTACTCGCGCTGATTTCCTTTGACCATTGGTCAAATGCGCCACCGGTAGCAATATAATTAGAAGTGCCTTCGGTCGGCCTGTCTTGTGTGTTAAGGAAAATTTGAGTTGAATTGGCTGTCAAGCCAAGCACCGGCGCTCCTACCGCCGCAGCGCCCATCTTGATGCCAAGATTGGTCTGGTAAGTATTCCAATTGGCTCCTGTCTCGGACGATACGGGTTGAGCCGTTGTGAGAGTATAGTTGGTATTGCTGTAAGTGCCCGAATAGAAGGCGAGCACGGTTTTGCCTTGGAAGCGCGTTGCCGCCAGCGAGCTTGCCGTCAGCACTGTGCCATTAGTATTGGCTAGGGCTTTGCCGCTGCCTTGCCATGCGCTTGCGCCTAAAGATGGATCTGCTGAATAAACAGAGTAAAGACTAAAGTCACTGCCGGAAGAATTGTTGGTTTGATTATAAGAAGTGTAGTACAACGCAAGTCGATTGCCTTCATTGACGAGCTCACCTTGACCCTTGATCTGGCCAGGATTGTAATTAGTCCAACTGCTTGACTGGGTAAAGTCGCTGCTCAGGTCTGCTGAGGCGATCCATAGTTGGTTGCCGCCGGAAGTCCCACCCTTGCCGCCATTATTGTAGGCAATATAGATCTTGCCCTGGTAGATGGCAACGCTTGTCACCATTGGTATGTATCCACTGAGAACATTGATCCCAGAGACGCTCACCGTGCTCCAGTTATCCAAGGCGGGGTCGCCATAGGACAGTTCGATGGACTTTCCTGGTGTATAAGGGGGTGAAAGGGCCACGTAGCTGGTGCCATTCTCGTCGACGGCAGAGGCTGTATATCCGGTTGCGGGAACGCTGCCGACGTCTATAGGGTTGGAGGTCGTGAGTGTGCTGAGGGTGGTGGTTGGTTCGTAGCTCTGAACCGGTTCAAACCACACCTGAAGCGAAGGAATATAGTTGTCGCTATAGGGATAGAGGTAGGGATTGAGGGGTGCCTTCAGGCCCGCCGAAGTCCAGCCTGTTTCATACGATCCTTGAGCTTGCTGAAAGCCGAATTGGTTATCTTTCACCTTCAACAGCGTGCCATCCACCAACACGGTCTGAATCCACTGGTCGGCGGTTTCGGCCGGACTGAGGGACAGCAGCACATCATCGAAGCCGTTGCCATTGACATCGCCCGCCGCGCGGATGCTCCAGACGGCATAGGCAATGGCGCCATCGCCGGTGTAGATATCGCTCAGGCCGTCGGCGGCCAGATAATCGGTGTAGCTATCGCCATTGAGATCACCAAAGCCGCCGAGGGTCTGCAAGGCGGGGCTGCCAGCCAGGTCGGCCGTGAACGTGTTGGCGATCGGGGTGTCGCTGGCACTGGCGCCAGCGAACAGTTGCTGCAGGCTGGCTGGATTGCTGCCCGTGGCGGTGAAATCGGCGTTGCTCAGCGCCACACTGGTGGCGGAGCCGGCCGGGCTGCTGATCTGGTAACTGAAGCCGTCCGAGGCGCCATTGAGGCGGATGCTGGTGTCGCCCGCGAGGGTGGCGACGGGGGTGAAGTTGGGCGCGCTCTGCTGGGGGTTGGGATTTGCCTGCTGCGGGTAGAGCGAGGCGATCTGCACGCTCTGCTGCGTGGACGTGGTGGCATTCTTGTTCTTGATGGCACCGGGGGTTTCAGCCCCGAGCACCAGCCGCAGGCCGGTGACGAGCTCAGTCGTGCTGGCCGCGAAATCACCCGAAGGCGCATAGGCGACGTTGTTGGCTGTGATCGCCAGATCGTCATAGCCGTCGCCATTGATATCGCCGACAGCGCTGAGCGTTGAGCCGGTCTGGGCACTGTTGAGGAGCTGGGCATCGAGCGCGTTCAACTGCACGTTGATCGGCGGATAGGTGCTACTCGGGCCCATGCCGGCGATCAGCAGCGGATTCTGGGCATCAGCTGTGATCAGCGGTGTATAGCCGATGGTGGAGGAGAGAGCCTGGCCATCGTCCAGGGCCAGCCATTCGGTGACATCGTTGTCGCTGAGCTGAACGGCCACCTGGTCTTTGTTGCTGGTGTCGGTGTAGGTGAGCACCAGTCCCTGAGTGCTACTGGTCAGACCCACACCTCCCTTCAGCACCGGATCGATGCCGGCAGGTACATCAAGCAACGTCCAGACAGGCGAGCTGCCGTTGGCAACGCTATCGCTGGCCGTGGTGAGATAGATGGTGTTGCTGGGAGTGTCGACGGTGCCGCCCTGATAGGCGATGTAGGTCTGGCCGTTGTAGCGGGTCAGGGCCAGGTTGCCGCTGGCTGTCTGGTTGGAAGCGCTGCCATATTCAACGGAGGTGTTGGTCCAGTCTGTGCTGCTCGGCGTGCTGGTGCTGGTATAGCTCTTGAGAATGCGATCAGTAGAGTCCTCGGAAACGAAGTAGACAGCAAGATTGTCGCCCTCCGTGATCATTGAGGCGGCGGTGGCCGTTTGTCCGGAGATCTGGTATTGGGTTTCCCAGGTGCTGCCGTTCAGATAGGTGATGTTGAGATCCTTGCTGCCGGCGGCGACGTAGCAGAGATAGAGGGTGTTGTTGAAATAGGCAATCGAAGGTGCCGTATAGGTGCCCATCGTGGCGGGCAACCCCTGCCAGTTGCCCCAGGTGACGCCGTTATCTGTGCTGCTGTTCCAGTAGAGGTTGTTGGTCGTTCCCCGCACGGCCATATAGACGGTGTTGCCGTTGCGGGCCAGCGCGGCTGGCGACAGTGCTGCACCGCCGGCCACGTCCTGCCAGGTGCCGGCGGTAAAGCTACCAGTGCTGTAGTCCACCCCAGCCCGCTGGCTGAGGATCAAGTCACCGTTGACATCCGGCAACTGCACGGTGCTGTCCATCCAGGTGAGCCAGGGCACCGCATCACTACTGGAAACGGCCTGCAGCCCCACAGCCTCGCTGCTGTTGACCGTGCCCACCAGCAACAGGTCATTGACCACCACCGGCGAACTGCCCAGGCTGGAGCTGACGCCCTCCAGGACGCTGCTCTGCCATTGGGGGTTGGTGTTGATCAGCCAGGTGGGCGAATCGCCGGCGGCCTCCAGCAGCCGCAACTGGTTCACCACGATCTGCTGGTCAGCATTGGTGTAGGTGAGCGCCAGGCCGGTGCCGGTGGCGGCCAGGCCCGGGGCGTTGCTGGGCACAGCACCCGTCAGCGGCAGGGTGTCCTGCTGCTGCCAGAGCACACCGCCGCTGTCGGGGGTGAGCAGGGCGATGGCGCTGAGGGCCGAACCGCTGCCGCCAGCCTGGCCGTAGGCCAGCACGGGGCTGCCCTCCAGCAAGGTGCCGGCCAGGGCGGTGGCGCTGAGGATCGGCGTGCCGGCGGCGGTGCTGCTGAGGGTGGTCGGTGGCGACCAACCGCCGGCGGCCATAGGCATGGTGGTGCTGGCGGCTGTGATCGCGGAGCTGGCCTGATCCACCCAGTAGAGCGAGAGCTC
>CALPMR020000142.1 GCA_943324725.2 Bordetella parapertussis
CAGTTTGTTGTAGTTCTGGATGACACCACCCAGGCGGCGCGACCCCTCTTTCTGCTCCTGCTGCTCACCGCGGTAGAAGGCAATCGACTCGGCATTGTCGCGGATGTGAACTAATCCATAACGGAAATCGGCCTCCAGTTTCAGCTGCTGGTAGTTGAGGTTCACCAACTTGCGACTGGCAAACACGATCAAAGCCGTACCGCCCACCGAATAGGCCAACAGCCACAGAGCCAGAGTTTCGTTGATGCTCCAAAGGACGATAATGAAGCTGAAGAAAGTCAGCAAGGCGGAAATGATCTCCACCGTCACGCTCAGACTTGTCGCCGTGAAACTGGCTGCATCCTGAGAGATCCGCTGGTCTGGGTTGTCAATTTCTGCGACACTTTCGTCGTTCGGGTTGAGGACGTAATAGGCGCGATTGGTGAGATAACGGCCCAGCATTCTCTCGCTCAACCACTCGCGCCACATCAATCCCAGCTTGGGGATCAGATAACTCTGCAGAGCCCGGATCGGCAAAGCCAACATCAGGCAGAAGGCGTAGATCGCCACGATCTTCCAGAACTCCTCGGCCTTGTAGGCCACCAGGGCGTTCTCGATGTTGCGGGCGACAAAGCTGATGCCCACATTGATGCCGTTGATCACCAGGATCAGCAGCGTGATCACCCCCAGCAGCAACCAGGGCAGCCAGCGTCCCTGGCGCAGCTTGGCCCGCGAGGCCCCAAAACAGAGCAGGCCGGCGCCGAACAGCACCATCACCACCTTGCCGTAGGGCCCCGCCCAGATCGATGCCACCTGCTGGGGCACACCCGGCAGGAAGCGGGCCTGCAATTCCGGAATCCAGGCGCCGCTGGCCGCCATCACCGCCGTCAACAGCAGCAGGGTGAAGCCCACCACCACGGCGATCAGAGCCACCACCAGCACTAGGAACTGGCCGGAGCTGGCGCCGTTGTCCAGCGGCAGGAAATAGGGCTGGGCCAGACGCTGCAGCTTGCCGAGCTGGTCGCGGAAAGCCTTGAAGGGGGTCATGGGGCCTGGCGGATCAGGGCATTGTCGCCGCTTGACCTGCCAAGCCGCGGTAGCGAGTGGCCGAAACGCGGATGCGATCCAGCCAACCGCTTCACCCCAGCGGTTCTGAGCAGCCGTTCACAAGCGTGAACCACAACCAGCTGAGGCCAACAAAGACGTGGTGATCGGCCCTGCTTCCAGCAGCAGCTCGGTGGTCGCTCAACCCGGCGGCCAGGCCAGGGGCCGGCCGCCAATGACGTGCAAATGCAGATGGAAGACCGTCTGCCCGGCCTCGGCACCGCTGTTGATCACGGTGCGCCAGCTGCTCAGTCCCTCCTGCTGGGCCACCTTGGCAGCCACCAGCAGCAGATGGCCGAGCAGTGCCTGGTGCTCCGGTGTGGCTTCGGAGAGCTGGGCGATCGGTTCGCGCGGGATCACCAGCACATGCACCGGCGCCTGGGGCGTCACATCGCGGAACGCCAGACAGAGATCGTCGCTGTAGACCGCGTCACAGGGAATCTCGCCCCGCAGGATGCGGCCGAAGATCGTGTCGCTGGACATGGCCTGACGTGCGCCCTTGGGGCGGCCGATGGGACAGGGGGTGGCACTGGTGTTGCAGTGATCCCGAAAACCGATGTTGGCACGCTGCAGTGGGGCGGCCCTGAGGGGCCTGGAGGCGGTGGAGGTGTCCGTGGAGGTGGACATCGCTCCAGGACTGCCGGGTCTGCAACTGGTGGGTCTGCCTGATGCGGCGGTGCAGGAGGCGCGCGAACGGGTGCGGGCCGCCATCCGCAACAGTGGTCTCAAGGTGCCGCTCACCCGGGTGGTGGTGAGCCTGGCCCCGGCCGATCTGCGCAAGGCCGGGCCCAGCTTCGATCTGCCGATTGCTCTGGGACTGCTGGTGGCCAGTGGCCAGTTGGCGCCCGAGCAGCTGCAGGGCATCTGGAGCGCGGCGGAACTGGGCCTCGATGGGCGCCTGCGGCCGATCCGAGGTGTGCTGGCCGTGGCGATGGCGGCACGCTCCGCGGCAGCGCGGGGGCTGGTGGTGCCGGCAGCCAATGCCGCAGAGGCGGCCCTGGTCGAGGGGCTGCCGGTCTGGGGTGCCGAGGATCTGGCTGAGGTGCTCGCCGTGCTGCGGAATCCCGCCGAAATCCCCAGGGCCCGCGCCGCCATCGCCCCATCCGCCCGCGTCAGCGGACCGGACCTGGTGGATGTGCGCGGCCAGCCCCATGGCCGCCGGGCTCTGGAGATCGCCGCGGCCGGCGGCCATCACCTGCTGCTGGTGGGTTCGGCGGGCAGTGGCAAGACGATGCTCGCCCGGCGCCTGCCGGGGCTGTTGCCCCCTCTGGAAGCCGCTGAGGCGTTGGAGCTCACCCGGCTGCATTCAGTGGCGGGCCTGTTGCTGGATGGGGGAAGCCTGATCAGCCAGCGCCCCTTCCGCAGTCCCCACCACAGCTGCTCGGGCGCCGCCCTGATCGGGGGAGGCACGATTCCAATGCCGGGGGAGGTGAGCCTGGCCCATCACGGGGTGTTGTTTCTCGATGAACTGGCGGAATTTCGCCGCGACGTGCTCGATCAGCTGCGCCAACCCCTTGAGGAGGGCGATGTGCTGATCAGTCGCACCCGCCAACGTTGTCGCTTTCCTTGCCGCATCACCCTCGTGGCCGCGACCAACCCCTGTCCCTGCGGGCGCTATGGCGAGGCCGATGGCAGCTGCGATTGTGGAGAAAGCCAGCGGCGCCGCTATTGGAGCCGGCTCTCAGGGCCCCTGCTGGACCGGCTCGATCTGCAGGTGGTGATGCGCCGGCCGCCGGCCCGGGAGCTGGCCCAGGGAATCGTCTGCGGCAACCCACAGGTTGGCTCTCCATCCCCCCAGCAGCCCGAAACCAGCGCGGTGGTGGCCATGCGAGTCCGGCAGGCTCGGGCCCGCATGGCGGCGCGCAATCCCGGCGGCGGCTGCAACGCCCAGATCGCCGCCGAGGCCCTGCCCCAGGTGCTGGCTGTGGATGGGCCGGGCCGTGCTCTCTGGGAGAGAGCCATGGAGCAGCGTCGCCTTTCGGCCCGTGGCGGCATGCGGCTGCTGCGGGTGGCCCGCACGATCGCCGACCTGGTCGGACAGACCAGCGTGGGAACAGCTGCCATCGCCGAAGCTCTTACTTTCCGCAGTTTTGATCTGGTGGCGTCCGAACCAGGCGTTCCGATGCCGCCGAACTGAAGTCAGGGACTGAGGACGGCCGCTCCAATCCAAGCAGCTGGTACTGAGCACAGTCGCGGTGCCAACAATCTGTGCCCAGCGCACGCAGCCCGTCCTCAGGGAAGCTCTGGATCCTCGCTGCGCTGCCATCGCGGCCTCTCCGGAGCAGAGCGCTGTCGAAGCTGAAGCTGACTCGGGCTATCCCAGGTTGTCCGGGGTCTTATGAGCGGAAGGATTCGGAGAGAATCCCAATGCAGAACAGACAAGGGTCTGGAGCTGATTCAGCCCTTCTATGTGCTTCTGGCCCTGTTGACGAACAAAACCGATGGCACAGCAGCCGCAGCTCTGGATCAGTCAAAAAACCAGATCCCCTCGCTGTTCTTTCAGCTCAAGAACATTATTGCTCAGCACCGATGCTCAGAAACTTCAGTGAAAAAGTCCGGGGGAAATGATCTCCCACGGACTTTCATGCAAATCAGCACTCGATCAGAAGGACGCTCTGCAAGTCCAATCAAGACTCTGCCGACAAAAAAAGGCAGGCTCACCTGAGCTGAACAGGTGATCTGGCATTCCCTGTGGCAAGTGGATCACAGCGCAAGCTGCAAGCCCGATCAGCGACGACGACGACGCTGCTGGGCTTTGCGCTTGTACTTCTCGGTGGGGGTTTCGTGGTGCCGCAGACGCTTCAGATCTGCAAAGATTCCGGCTTTGGACACCTGGCGCTTGAAGCGACGCAGAGCGGATTCGATCCCTTCGTTTTCGCCGACGGTGACCTGGGTCATGAAGTGATGCTGGAGCGTTGCAAGCTCCGCAATCTAGCAAGTCCCCTGACCGCTTCCCCTGTTCAGAGCCTCGGCAGGGCGGATGGCAGGGGAGTCGCGGTGGCTGGTGCCGACGGGCGTGGCATCGGGGCAGGCCCCAGGGAACCGTTGAGGGGCTTCAGCGCAGCGGCGGCGGGCACCACCGCAGGCATGGCAGGCGCGGGGGTCGCCGTCGGGGTCAGAGCCGCTGGGGCGCCCACTGCCGGGGCCGTGCCTGGGGTGCCTGCTGGGGCTGCGGCTGGGTTGGTAGCCCCGGGCCAGGCCTCACTGAACAGGTAGATATGGCCGAGATTGCGGCCGCGGAACTGGCGCCGCATCAGCCGCCAGCCCGGTTCGAAATCGAGCTTGTGAAATCCGCTGGCCGTCCCGCCTGCCCGTGCCACCACCATCTCGGGCCCTGCCCCTGGCTTGGTGGGCAGGGCGATCAGCAGGGTGTCCGCAGCCTCACTGCGCACCAGCAGCCGATAGGCACCGGCCAGGTCACTGGGGCCCACCCGTACGGAGTAGCCGTTGGCATCGATATAGCGACTGCAGATGCCGGTGAAGTCAAAGGTGGCCAGCAGGGGATTGACGGCCGCTGGCTTGCCTGCCCCAATGGCGAAACAGGGTTGGCGGTTGTTGAGCTGTTCGTAGACGTTCAGCTGATAGCGGCCGCTGCTGCCAACGGGCGAGGCCACCAGCACGAACCACTGGGGATCGAGTTCGGCCGCCGCGAACATCGACTGGGCAACGGCAGCCTGGGGCGCCAGGGCTGCCGAGACAGCCACTGCGCTGGCAGCGATTGCACTGGCAGCCATTCCACTGGCAGCCATTCCACTAGCAGCAGTGATGCCGCCGCCAACAGACAGTGAACCGGACACAGCCGTTGCGATCAGGGCAAGGGGGCGACTGCGGCGAAGCAACACGGGGATCAGGGAAGAAAACACGTCGCTCTTGTGGGTCAGGGGGCGGGTCGGCCGGCTGAATCGTATGCAGGCCAGCGGCCCAACACCAGTGCTCAGAGCCCGATCTCAGACCGGCCGGCGCTGTGGCCCTGGCCCCAAGGCCAGCCAGCTCAGGAGGGAGTGGGCCTGTTGATGCGGATGGCGACCAGCAGGGTGAGCAGGGTGCCAGGCAGGCTGGCCGCCAGGATCCAGCGGGTGGTCTGCACCCCCAGATCGGGATCGCCGTAGGCCAGCTCGAAGATCGAGCCGGTGGCGGCGATGCCCAGCAGGCAGGCCAGGGCCAGGAAAATCCCGGCCAAAGGTTTCATCGGCATCGCAAGGTCAGCGGATGGACTGGACGTGATGGCGCTCGAAACCCTGCTGCTGCAGTCCTTCGTTGAGACTCAGCTCATCGGTGACGCGATCGACGAACAGCACCCCGTTGAGATGGTCCAGCTCGTGCTGGATGCAGCGGGCCAGCAGACCATCGGCCTTGATGCGCCGCGGCCGGCCGTATTCATCGCGAAAGCTCACCTCCACCGTGGAGGGCCGCACCACATCGAGATACACGCCGGGGATGCTCAGGCATCCCTCCTCGTAGGTGTTGAGGGAGGCGCCGGCGGTGGCGATCTCCGGGTTGATCAGCACGATGGGCGGATTGGCGGCCTCTTCGAAATCGAGATCGATCACCAGCAACTGCTTCTGCACCCCCACCTGGGGTGCGGCCAGGCCGATGCCCCGGGCCGTGTACATGCAGCGCAGCATGTCGCGGGCCAACTCCCGGATGGACTCATCCACTTTGCTGATCCTCCGGGTTGGATGGCGCAGCTCTCGATCACCGAGCTGATGGATGGCCAGGGGGGGCTCCTCCAGGGGCTGCTTCGGAACCATGAGGCTGCGGAAGCTCTGATCGGCCTTTCGCGCCAACTGGGCGAAGCTACGCGCCAAGGGATCACCTGCAATCGTTGGTGATCATTGTAGGAGTCGCCGCTGGGAGAAAGGGTTTGGCAGGACCTGGGGAACGGGAGAACGGTCCGGACGAGGAGGACAACGCCAACCGGCCCACCAATCGGCCAGGGGCGCGTGCTGCGGGCTCCCCGGACGATCGCCTGTCAGGCCTGCCGCAGCAGTTCCGTCCAAGCCACCCTGGTCAGAGCGAGGATCGGCTCGGAGCGCCTGAAGCCAGCCACGCCGGCGAGCTGAGCCCCAACCGGAGAGCGGCATGTGCTGCAGGCTCCCCCGACGATGGGAGTTCAGATCAGCCCGATCAGCTCCGACTCCGCAGGCCCAGCCAGCGGATCCCCGATCAGCCCGACAATCGCAACGCCAGCCAGAACGACATCGCGATCTCCAAACCTTCCGACGATCGCAGCGCTAGCCACGGCAGAGCCCACTCCGGCCAGCCGAGGACCCACCCCCTGGAGGCGGCTCTGGTGGTGGCGGCCAGCCCGGTGCTGCGGGAGCCGCGGCTGGACGGCGGGCGCCTGTTCTGGCTGGAGCAACGCCCGAGCGAACAGGGCCGTACCACCTTGCTGATGCAGGTCGGCGGCGATCCGCCCCAGGAGCTCACCGGCGGCCGCAACCTGCGCAGTCGGGTGCACGACTACGGCGGCGGCTGCTTTGCGGTGGCCGGGCCGACCGTGGTGTTCGTCGATGACGGCGATCGCGGGCTCTGGCGGCTGGACCTGGCCGCCGCCGGTGCCGAGGGCTCCCCGGCTGCAGCGCAGCGATTGATTCCCCCGGCCGATCCCCTGCGCCCGCGAGCCTTCGCCGATGGCCTGATTGATCTGCACCGCAGCCGCTGGATCGGCGTGATGGAAGAGGGCGGCCGCGACTATCTGGTCAGCGTGCCCTTGACGGGCGGGGAGCCCCAGCTGCTCCACGCTCCCGCCGACTTCATCGGCTACGCCGTGCTCAGCCCCTCCGGCACTCACCTGGCCTGGGTGGAATGGCAGCAGCCCTCCATGCCCTGGGAGCGCAGCCAACTGTGGCTGGGGCGCTTCGACCCGAACGGCCGCTTGGTGGACATCCGCAGCCTGGCGGGATCGGATGCTTCCTCTGCCGGGGCCTCCTCTGCCGGCGCGATCTCGATCTTTCAGCCCCTCTGGGCAGGCCCTGACCTGGTGGTGGCGAATGACCGCAGCGGCTGGTGGAACCTGGAGCGGCTCGCCCAGGCCGAAACCCTGGCCGCCGGCGCTGAGCCCCACTGGCAACCGCTGCTGCCGATGGCGGCGGAATTCGCCATGCCCCAGTGGGTCTACGGGCTGCGCACCACCGCCTGGGATGGTCAGCAGCTGCTGGCGGCGGCCTGCCGAAACGGCTGTTGGGAACTGGGACGGCTGCTGCCGAGCGCCACCGGCGAGCTGCCGCTGCGCTGGCAGTCCCTGGAGCTTCCCTTCAACGATCTGGCGGCGCTCGACGCCGAGGCGGGGCGCCTGGTGGCCGTGGCCGCCGCCCCCGACTGCGGCTCGGGTCTGCTGGACCTGGAGATCACCAGCGGTCACTGGCAGCACCGGCCGGCCGCCGCCGCGGCCCTCGAGCCGCTCGCCATCAGCCAACCGCAGGATCTCTGGTTCGAAGGCCACGGCGGCCTGCCCACCCAGGCCTGGTACTACCCGCCGGCTGCTGGCTCCCACGCGGATGCCCCACTGCTGGTGAAGGGACACAGTGGCCCCACCGCCATGGCCCGCACCGGATTGAGCCTGTCCATCCAGTTCTGGACCAGCCGGGGCTGGGGGGTGGTGGACGTGAACTACGGCGGCTCCACCGGTTTCGGCC
>CALPMR020000143.1 GCA_943324725.2 Bordetella parapertussis
ACCACACCCCCTGTCAGTGCCACCATGCGTCCCATCCACTGCCGGCGGCCCCCGTCCGCCCCCACAGCGCCATGGCCTTGCCCGACCGCCCCAGACCCGCCTGGCTCAACTGGCTGATCCTGCTGGCCTTCCTCTGGTCCTCCTGGCAATTGGCCGGCCTCTGGTTGCAGCGTTTTCACGGTTGAGACGCCGATGGGCGAGCCGGGGTCGAGCGCCAGGCCACTGCTTGTAGTGCCACTGCTTGCGATGTCGCAGCTTGCGATGCCGCAGCTTGCGGCGCTTGGCAACGAGGGGCCTCGAAACCAGGTGCCGCTGAGGTGGTCGTCGGGTCGGGTTTCAGAGCTCGAGTTGGTAGCCGGCTCCGCGCATCCAGCGCTCGAACTCGATCACCACCAGCTCATTGGGGCAATCGATCAGCGAGAGGTTGCGGACCGTGCAATCCCCATGGCCGCCGTGGTGCAGGGTGAGCAGGAATTGCTCGCCGCTGAGGCCGCAAACCTCCGGATCACTGCGGACCACCACATCAAGGGCGGCTCCCAGTCGCGCTACACGACGGCGCAGATCGGACCAAGTCATCGGCTTCCTCCCAGGCCCGATCCATGGACCCGCTGCCACTCTCTCATCAGGGGTTGCTGATCAGGGCTGAGGACGAGCGCCTCGCTTCAACGCGGTCTGCTGGATTCAGGGTTTGGCGGCTGCGGCCGGAGCCGTTGGGGCTGGAGCTGGCGGGGGCGGCGGAATGATCAGGGCTACAGCGGCCGCTGCGGCCAGGGCTGCCAGTCCGGCCACCGGGGCCGCCAGGCGGCGTTGCAGGGGCAGGCGCTCAGCCAGCTCCCGCTGCCGCAGGGGCACCGGCAGGGGCACGGTCAGCTGAAGCTGCAGCCTGGGATCCAGCCGCAGACTGTCCAGCACCCGCACCAGATCGGCGAGTTCAGCATCATCGAGCGCCACCACGAGGGAGGGGTTGCCGGCCTGACGACTGCGCAGTTCGAGCCGATGGCCGCCGGCGCTGTCGGGTTCGATCTGAACCGGCTGATCCTCGCTGCCAAAGCGTCGGCCGACGCCACTGATCAGATGGCGGGCATAGGGAAGCACCACCTCCATCAACGCCAGCAGATGCTCCCGCTCCCCCTCCAGTTCGGGACGGCCCATCCACTCCAACCGCCAGCCCGTGATGATCCCCACCGTGCCCGGAGCCTGGCCGGCGGAGACATCGGGGAAACCATCGACCTGAAGCCGACAGCTGAGCTGATCGTGGCGGAGGGTCTGTTTCATCAGGGCACTCTGAAGCATCGGATTGGCCGGGTCAGTGCCGGAGTCAGATCGGCCGCGCTAGGCGGCGGCATCCAGCAGGCTGGCCCGGAGGCGCTCAAAACCACCCTCGCCGGCCGCCAGGGAGAGGCTGCGCACCATATGGCGCCGTTCGGCTGCACCGAGTTCGGGATCGAGCAGCTGTTGCACGCCACTGCGACGGGGATTCATGCGCTCGCGGATCAGTTCGGCGAGCCGATCCTGAAACAATTGCCAGCGCTGGGTCAGCAGCTCCGGCGACTCGCTGTTGGAGAGCAGGGTGCGCAGCATCGGATAGAGGCGATCGGCCATCTGGCAGAGAATCCGGATCAGAGCGTCGGTTTCGCTGGCGGAGATCGGACCGCGACGACAGGCGCGTCGCAGGGGATTGTGGCAACGCCGTTTCCAGAGCTCGACCCGATTGGGGAAGAGGTCGCCAAAACCGAGTTGCTGGCACATCCAGACCATCGCTTCGCCGCCATTGAGGTCGAGGGCCTCAAGCGCCAGGAGCAACAGATCAAGGCGTTCCAGCCCGCGTCGCGACAGGGGACGGGAAGGGTGGGCCTGGGTTGGAACCTGGGTCATGGCTGCGATGATGCCAGCAGCGGGGGTGTTCCGTCACGTCCAGGCGCCGGCTGGCATCCCGTCCGTGTCCTTACACCCCGGCCAGCGTGCCCCGCTACGCCCTGCCGTCATTCCTTCCAGCCGCCTGCCATGAGCATTGAGCCCACGCCGACCGCCAACCCTGGCCCCGAACAGGGCCTCCAGCTCAAGCAGTGGATTCAGGAGCACCCCGATTTCCCCAAGCCCGGCATCCTGTTCCGCTGCATGATGCCGATGCTGCGCGATCCGCAGGGCTGGCAGGAGATGGTGCGGCAGATGGGTGCGGTCTGCGAGCGGCTGCAACCGGATCTGATCGTGGGAATCGAATCGCGCGGTTTCATCGTCGGCTCGGCGCTGGCCACGGCCCTGGCGCTGCCGTTCGCGCCGGTGCGCAAACGCGGCAAGTTGCCGGGGGCGGTGCATGGCATCGACTACACCCTGGAATACGGCAGCGACCGGCTGGAGATCCATGTCGACGGCTTTGATCCACAGCCTTCGGTGCTGGTGGTCGACGATCTGCTGGCCACCGGCGGCACCGCCGCCGCCGCCGGTGAACTGGTGACGCTGGCGGGGGGGCGCCTCTGCGGTTTTGCCTTCGTGATCGAACTGGCCGAGCTCAATGGCCGCCGCAAGTTGCCGGCCGGGGTGCCTGTGGAGTCGCTGGTGGTCTACAGCTGAAGGCCTGGTGCCTCAGGGCCGCTGGTCCTGCCAGTCGAGCACCTGGCCCAGTTGCTCCAGCGTGATCAGGCCATAGCGCCAGAGCACCACCGGCAGGGGGGCCTGCTCCAGCTGGGCTTGCTTGAGGCCCAGCTCCAGGGCGCTGTCGCTGAGGCCGATCTGATGGCGCAGGTATTGCAGCAGCGATGCTGGGGGCTGGGACTGGGGGCAGGAACTGATCACCATCATCCCGGCTGTGATCGCCACAGGCTGAGCCGAGCTTTCACTCTGGCCGGCTGCCCTGGATCGCACAAGGGCCGGTGGTCATCACTGCCAGGACGAGGCGCCGCAGCGGCTGGATGCCGGCCAGCAGGCCCAGGGCCAGGCTGCGCAGCGGCAGCAGCCACAGGGAGCGGTTCGAAAAGATTCGAACCAGCAGATCGGTGGCCAGCAGGGTGAGCAGCAGATCGGGCCAGCGTCGGCGCCCGTAGGCGGCGCCCAGGCGGCGGGGATCGAGCTCAGCGCGGGCGGCCCGGCGGGCCAGCCGGTGCAGCACCGCCACATCGCGCCAGCAGAGATTGAGGCCCTGGCCGCCGACTGGATGGCAGCGATGGGCGCTCTCCCCCACCAGCAGGGTGGTGCCGCGGTGCAGCCGCTGGGCGATCAACAGCTCCACCGCAAAGGCCCGGGGTTGATCGAGCAGAGCATCGGGCTGAAAGCGATCTGGCAGCACCGCCGCCAGTCGATCGAGGAAGGCGCTGGCCGGGAGGCTTTCCAGTTGGCGGCAGCGGGCAGCCGGGGCACTCCAGACCAGCTGGAAGCGTTGCTCGCCCAGGGGCAACACGGCAAAAGGGCCCTCCGGACGCAACAGCTCCCAGGCCTGGTCGTCCGCTGCCCCACGCAGAACCACGGTCGCCGTCAGGCAGGCCTGGCCATAGGGACGGCGCCAGCAGCCGATGCCAAGGCGGCGGCGGCTGGGCGAGTCGGGCCCATCGGCCGCAATCACCAGATCCAGCGGCCGGTCCGGGGCTGGGATGGGGCTGGAGCCCAGCTGCAGGCTGACGCCCGCTGATGTCTCCAGTCGCCGCAACAGCAGCTCCATCAGCTGGTCGTGGCGGCCGATCCAGCCAATGGCGGCCGTGCTCTTGCTGGCCTGGTGGCGGTTCAGATCGGCCAGGCTGAAGACCAGCGAGCGCTGCGCACCCAGATCCCAGAGCTGGAGCTCGTTAAAGGGAACCAGCTGCGGCTCGATCCAGCTCCACAGGTCCAGCCGCTCGAGCAGCTCGCGGCTGGATTGGTTGAAGGCGTAGGCCCGCTGGCGCCGGCACAGGGCCTCGGCGTCGAGAGGATCGCAGAGTTCCACCGCCCAACCGGCATCCACCAGGGCCAGAGCCGCCAGGGCGCCGGTGGGACCGGCACCCAGAACCCGGGCGACAAGTCCAGCGGCGGGCACCCGGCGGGCGAACCGGGAGGGGGTGGCAACCACGGACGGGGAAGGGAGGAGGGTCAGGGAACACCAAAAGCGCCACAACAGAGTCTGCTGCGGCGCGATGGAATCAGGCCAGCTGATTCAGCTGGCTGCTGGCTGGGCGTTGCCGGATCGCGACTTTCAGCCTTGAGGATGAAAGGTGCTCACCGGCTCGACTGTTGGGGCGTGGCCTGAATCAGCCGATGCCGAGCAGACCGCGGGTGAAGGCCTCGCCGCCGAGGGCGAATTCGGTGGCCAGCAGGGCGATGAAACCGAGCATGGCCATGCGGCCGTTGAGCTTTTCAGCGCGCACGTGGAAGCCCCAGCCGCTTTCGGCACTGACGACTTCCATGCGGGGCTCGGTGGCGAAGGCATTGAGGCGCCCACCGTCTTCGGTGGTGACGGTGGCGCCGCGGATGACGGCGGAAGCGGCAGCGGTGGGGGCGGTGGTAGTGGCTTGAGCCATGGAGAACCTTGCGGTGTGTGAAGGAACTGTAACGCAATGTTGCGGTTTTTGGCGCAAGCGGCTCCAGATTCGCCGTTTTACAGGGGGGAGAGCAGTCCACCACTGGCCTGGTCCCTGTAGGCGCCGCAGGGACCAGGTCACGGAGCCCGCACCTGAGGCTTCCAATTGCAGGGTTCGCACCGCGATTGCGGGGGCTTTCAGGCTCCGGTCCCCTGGCTCTGCTGAGCTGCAATCTGCGGGCTCCGATGGCGTTCGCGGCCAGAGCGCCTGGGCGCCCTTGCAGCCCCCCTGCCAGCACCAGCTGCGGAGCCGTGGCCCTTCAGCGCAACCGCAGCAGGCAGAGCTCCTCAAAGGCCGGTCGCAGCAGAAAGGGGTACTCGCCCACCCAGAGCTTCAGCTGGGGCAACCAGGCATCGGTGAGGGCACCGATGCGCGAAAAATCCTTGCGCTCACTGAGTACCAGGGTGCGAATCACCATGCCGCGGCGAATTTTCTCGTGCTTTTTCTTGTCCAGGGGGAAGCGCACCTGGCCCAGGTAGCCGTCCTCATCCTCCAGCTCCAGGCACAGCCAGGTGCGGTGATTCTCCACCAGCTCCAGGCGGCCATCGTTGTTGGCCTGTTCGCGGCGATCCTCCACCACATCCCGGGTGAACAGATCCGCCACCGTGCCCTCGAAGATCGCCGCCGACGGATAGCGGCGCAGGGCCGCATTCTTGCGGCCCGCCTCCAGAATCGGCCCCCAGAGGATGTACAGCAGAAACACCACCCCCACCACCAGCATCACCGGGGCGAACTGGCTGTTCATCGACAGCGCCTGGCTCACCAGCAGGGTGAGAACCCCGCCGATCACCGAGATCAGCACCCTCTGCAGCAATGTGCGCGGGTCACCGCTGCAGGCATTGAACTGGGGCCCCGTGGCCACAGCCGGAATCAGGCGGCTGAACTCGTGGGGTTTGACCGGAATCAGCATTGCTTCAGAATGGCGCCTGGAAGGCCCCTGATCACAGCAGCCGCTCCAGGCCGTAAACCAGCCCCTGAAGCGTCCGCACCCGCCGCAGCGTCAGCAGCACCCCGGGCATGTAGGCGCTGCGCTCGATCGTGTCGTGGCGCAGGGTGTAGGTCTCGCCGGCGGCACCGAACATCACCTCCTGGTGGGCCACCAGCCCTGGCAGGCGGATCGAGTGGAGCCTGAGGCCGCTCTGGCGCTGGCCGCCGCGGCAGCCGGGGAGGGTTTCGTGCTCCTCCACCTGGCTCGGATTGAAGCTCTTGCCCAGCTCTTCGATCAACTCGGCCGTCTTGATGCAGGTGCCGCTCGGGGCATCGGCCTTGCGGTTGTGGTGCAGCTCGGTGAGTTCAGCGAAGTCGTAGAAGCGGGCGGCAGCGGCGGCGGCCTGCTGCAGCAGCACCATGCCGACACTGAAGTTGGGAATCACCGCTCCCCCCATCGAGGCCTTGGCGGCAAAGCCCGCCAGATCCTGCAGCTGTGAGGGGTTCAGGCCCGTGGTGCCGATCACCGGATGGACGCCGTAGGCGATCGCCGAGCGGGTGTGCTCGAACACCACCGAGGGATGGGTGAACTCCACCAGCACCGCGCCGCAGCCGGGGCCGGCGTTGCGCACCGCCTGGCTGGCCTGGCAGAGGCTGCCCTCGAAGTCGGCCGTGATCGCCACCTCCAGTTCGCCGAGCCCCAGCTCCAGGCCGACATCACAGCCCTCCTTGCCGGCCGTGGTGTCGATCGCCCCCACCAGGGTGGTGTCGGGTGCGGCAAGCACCGCCTTGACCACTTCGGCCCCCATGCGCCCCAGGGCCCCGGCCACCACCACCGGAATCGGCAGCTGCTCAGGGGCGGAACGGAAGGGGCTGACGGACGGGCTGGTCATGGATCGGGGCGTGCACCTGGGCTGGGCCGAGCCTATGAGGCCCGGCCGGGGTGAGGCCGGCCAGCAGGCCTTCCTCCTCGACCGCGTCGAGCTGCTCGGGGTTCAGGTGGCGTTCGCCATCGGTGCGAGGCAGGCCCGCTCGCAGGAACAGCGGGATGTCGATGTGCCCAGCGGCGGCTCGATGCGGGGCTCATTTCCTGCTGGTAGCCGCCCCAAGCCGCGATGGCCAGGGTTCGGCCTGTAACAGCAATGGCGCCGGTTCTCGCGTCAGAACCCCACACTCCGTAGGCTCCTTCACATTGCTCAACCCGAACACATGTTCACGCAGGTCCGTTCCGCCAGCCGTCGGGTCAGCCCCGGCCCCAGCGAGCGCAAGGACCGGGCGGTGATGAAAGCCGTCTACGTGGTGCTCGAACCCCAGTACCAGAACGCCCTGACCACGGCGGCCACCAGCCTCAACGACCAGAACGGCCCCCTGGCGGTGGAACTGAGCGGTTATCTGATCGAGGAGCTGCGCGATCCGCAGAACTACGCCGATTTCTGCGCCGACGTGGCGGCGGCCGATGTGTTCATCGCCTCGCTGATCTTCATCGAGGATCTGGCCCAGAAGGTGGTCGAGGCGGTGGCGCCCCACCGCGATCGGCTCAAGGCGGCCGTGGTCTTCCCCTCGATGCCCGAGGTGATGCGGCTCAACAAGCTGGGCACCTTCTCGATGGCCCAGCTGGGGCAGAGCAAGAGCGCCATCGCCCAGTTCATGAAGAAGCGCAAGGAGAAGGGCGGCTCGGCGGGCTTCCAGGACGCCATGCTCAAGCTGCTCAACACCCTGCCGACGGTGCTCAAGTACCTGCCGGTGGAGAAGGCGCAGGATGCCCGCTCCTTCATGCTCAGTTTCCAGTACTGGCTGGGGGGCACGCCGGACAACCTGCGCAACTTCCTGCTGATGCTGGCGGACAAGTACGTCTTCCCCCGCAATGGCTCGGAGCGCCCGGAGGTGACCGTCGTCGATCCGGTGGTGTTCCCGGACCTGGGCCTGTGGCACCCGATGGCGCCGGCGATGTTCGAGGACCTCAAGGAATACCTGAACTGGAGCGCCAGCCGCAGCGATCTCAGTGAGAAGGCCCGCAAGGGTCCGGTGATCGGGCTGGTGTTGCAGCGCAGTCACATCGTCACCGGTGACGAGGCCCACTACGTGGCGATCATCCAGGAGCTGGAATACCGCGGCGCCACCGTGATTCC
>CALPMR020000144.1 GCA_943324725.2 Bordetella parapertussis
AGTAATCTGCCGCTTCTCGGATATACTCTTGGATGGCTCTGTGATACGAACATTGCTCTGATTGCCGCCCTCACTCACAGACTGTATGATTGGGATACTCTTCCCCGGCCCATTCGGGTCAAGAGCATCAAGAGCCTTGATAACATTAAAGAGGGCGTCGCTCGATCGATTGTTTCTATTTGCTGCACCTATTACTGCACGTAGCTCTGCCTGAGATTTGGTTGTTGTTCCTCCATACACCCAATTTGCGAGCTTGCTTTTGCCGCTGATCCAGTTGTTGGCGGCATTTTTGAATGGTCCCCGCGGGGCCCGTCCTGCGGGATCGTTGTCGTTGGCGATTGTTGTTTTCAGTGCGACGCCGGTATCTCCAGCTGCCACCGTTCGCCCGAGCCGCAGGTTTAGTCCGGCCTCCACATTCAGTTTCTGGTTGCCCAGATCGCCTGTGCTGTTGTAGAAAATCAGGCCGTCCAGGCCGATTTCGAATCCTGATTGCTTGAAATTCAGCAACGGAATTCCCTTGCTGCCGCTGCCAGCGAAGGCACTCACCACATCGCCAAAGGAGATGCCGAAGCGGCTGGGCAGTCCCTTGGAGAGTTGGTAAGGATCGGCAAAGGCCTGCCCTGCCCATTCGCCAAAGCTGCTGGGCAGGCCATTGCTCAGGGCCGTGCTCTCCAGGCTGGTTTGGCCATTGGCCGCCGCCAGGGCCCTGGCCAGGCTGGTGTCGGCAAAGCGGCCGCTGCCGGTGAAATCGCGCAGGGCGCTGCCGTTGCTAAGTGGCTTTGACGGCGTGAAGGTGGCTGCCGTCACCCGCTCCAAGCGTTCGCTGGCGTTAAAGCTCAGGGGCAGATTGGTGGTGGCGATGACTGAACCAGCGCCATTGAGGGTACTGACGCTGAGGGTGTAGCCCTCATTGCCATAGCTGCTCTGCTGGCTGCTCACCAGTTCGTTGGGGCGCAGCAGGGCGCTGGTGCGGGCGTAGGCCCGGCCGCCGTCGGCGCTGCTGCCGATCAGCTCGCCCACAATCAGAAGCTCCGAGGGCGGGTTGTCGCCCCGGCTGAAGCTCAATTGGCCGCTGCTGCTGAGGCTGAAGCTGCCCAATCCTTTGATCGTGCTGACATCCCCAGCGCCGATGGCGATCGGGATACCATTCACCGCAGCCCCGATCAGCGAGCCGCCGCTGAGGCCGGTGGCGCTGAGGAGGGTTTTGAGCTGTCCTTGGAAATTGCCGGCCGCAAACTGCTGGCTGAAACTGGGGTCGCCGCTGTTGACAGTACTCGATCGCGATTGGATGGCGATTGAGTAGGTATTGATGTCGCTGTCGTGGTAACTGGAGGGCTTGGCGCCGGTGGGGCTGCTGCTCACCGGATTCACCACCGCCTGGACCTCGGTGGCCACCACCAGTCGGTTGCCACTGATGCCGATACTGTGGTTGGTCTCCGCGATTCCGCCAGGCAACAGATTCAGCGCGTCTGACCAGAGCACCGAGCCATCGCTCTGGTGGAAGCCCACCGCCGCATACACGTCGGCATTGTTGTCGGGGCCGCTCTCCCAGGACACCACCAGGGCAGGCATGTCCTGGCCCACCTCGCTGCGGCGCGCCAACTGGCCCACCGTGAGCGTCACATTGCGGCCACCGGTGGCGTTGCTGATCGCCGCCGCATCTCCCCAGCACTGCCCCTGCTCATCCCAGCGGGCTGCGTAGAGGAGCCCGTTTTCCGCCCACGCCGCCCAGCTTTGGCCAGCCAGGTCGGTGGCGGTGTCGATGTAGGAGGCGTAGGAGGAGCTAGAAGTCATGACTGTTGGCGGGAGCCTGTTGTGGAATCGGGTTTGCAGGGAAAATTCTTCCTACATACGGATATACTACTTTTTCATCTGCAAACCTTTTTACCCATTTGAGTAACCTGTGCTTGGATCGTCATTTCTCTCAGCACGGTGAATTTATTGACTTGTTAACCATTGATCACTGTCTATGGATGCCCTGAGGGTTCTTCGTGATCAGCGCTATGGCTGGGATCGTTTCGATGCTTTGTTGGCCCAGACTCCCTGGCTGTTTGCCGGCTCCAGCACGCTGTTGGCGATGACCGTTGTGGAATCTCAGTGCGCCTGTGTCGCGCGCCACGTGCAGCGAGAAGCCCATATGGCCAATCGTCAATCAGCTGCTGTTGAAGACTTTCGCTCCACGGGCCGTCTGCTGGGTTCGGTCACCACCGAGCGCGAGGCCAGGGCCCTGATCAGTGAAGCTCAACCCCAGTTGGTGGTGTGCACAGACCAGTTGGAACACGGCAATGGGTTGTCGTTGGTGCGCTGGGTGAAGTGTGCCCAGCTCGCGGTCAAAACCCTGGTCGTTGTGCATAAGCCCAATGCTTTCAAAGTGGCCGCAGCCTGGGCGAGCCAAACCGATGCCCTGATTGCTGATCCTCTAGCCGGCGAGGGGAACCTGTTGCTGGCGATTTCAGCAATCCTGAAGGGCGAGCGATTCATCGATCCCAAACTCGGTGTTTATTTGCAAGAGCGAGGGCTCGACTGGGATCCCCAGCTGACCAAGCGAGAGCTGGTGGTGATGGCTGCTGTAGCTGAGGGCTTGGGCGACAGGGAGATCGCGGCCCGAATCGGGCTGGGCTACGACAACTTGAAGTATGTGCTGAAGGGTGTTTATAGCAAGCTTGGCGTATCAAACCGCGTTCAGGCTTCGATCCTGCTGGAGCGGATGGGTGTGCTAGGGGGCCTGGGAGTCGTGAGTTTGGGCATTGGGGTCTAGGCCATTGTGAGTTCTATGCTGTTAACTTTGGCGATCACATCGTCGAAGTCCCAGTCAATTCCAGCTCCGAATTGATCCTCAAAGCCATACGTGTTGAGGCCCAGAAATCTTAGATGGCTTTGTTGATCTGGGTTCAGGGTGGAAGCGGGAAGAATCACGGTTTGCAGAGAGTCGCCGGCAACCAGATAGGGCAAAAGTATGATGCTGTTTGCATCAGCGGCGTCTGGAACGGCGATGGTGGCCTCGATCACTGAGGCGCCTTTGGCAATGGTTGGGCCGAGCCAGGCGGCTGGAGTGGGGTGCCCTTTCAAGGCCATGGCCGGTGAACTGTCAATGGGTTGGCCGGTGAGAGCGTCCAGAGCAGCGAGTGTTTGCCTGTCGGCTAGGTAGAGGCCAAGTCGATTGTCGTAGGCGGCCTCTCTGAACACATTAAATTGCACGTGCAAAGTGCGACTGGCATCGGTTAAGCCTGTGCCCAGGTCCGTGAGGCTGATGCCGATCACGGGATCAGTGCCGAATTTGGCAGACGACAACTCTTCGGTGAGTATCTGGGGCTTGCTGCCGTCTGCGTTGCTGAACGTGGAGACAGTGGCAATAGTATTTCCTTGTTGATCTGTAAGCAAAAATGCAAGATTGGTCGGTGTTTGGCTGGCGGGTGGCTTTTGTGCTTGGAGCTTAGTTATCGCTCCAGTAGCAAGGTTGCGTAGGGCAAACGAGTACTCTTCGGCGTTGTCATTGATTCGTCCGATGAAGCCAGTCTGACTTCTGTTGCCGTTAAAGCCATCGGGTAATCCTGCTGCCATTCCCGCCAGTGTCATCACTACTTGGCTGCCGCCGAATTTGTTGATGGCGATCAGTTCCAGGGCATTGTCTGTGTTCAGCAGCGTGTTGATATCACTGGCCAGTACGATTTCGGCTGCAGAACCACGCACAAAACCACGTCCTGTAATCGCAACGCCAGCTGATTTGTCGGCTGGGGCCAAATCAAAGTATGGCGCACGAGAATCGCTGCTCAGTCCGGTCCAGGCTCGATCGCCCGTTGTGGAGTTGTACTGGCTGATCAAGGCAAGCGGGCGTCCGCTGAGCAGGTCAAAGACGTAGCCGGCATAGGTGTTCACCACTTGGCCGAGTTGCTCGCGGCTGAGGGTAATCTCGGTATTGTCTGCCCATACTGCCGCATCGATCAACACCTGATCACCATCGCTGGGGTTGAAGTTTTCGATGTGGGGCAGCCCTTGATAAGATCCGCCAATCACAAAGAAATCTTTGCGGCCATCCTGGCCCCGCAGGATCGCATTCTTCTGATCAGCTGTTGCCGTGAGCACGGCCTCTTCATCTTTGTTGGCTTCGCTGGTGATCAGGGCATGGGGCACAAAGGCAGCGCGTAGGCCCGTGAGCTTGTCTATTCCGGTTGCATTGGGTCCGAGCACAACAGAGGCCACGGCCCGGTTGGCATCCACGCCATAGCCGGAGTCGGCGCTGAGCAGCTCTAGTTGAAGTACGGCGTTGCCGTGCCGTAGGGCTTCCGGGTTGATCGGTAGCTCAATCATGGCCTCTGATGCACCGGGAGCAAAGCTCAGTAGGCGGTACTGCAGGTTGTCCCCCACCGCGTAGTCGACCCCCTCAACGGCATTGCCCCCCAGGCGGAAACGCAATGCGAGGCCGTAGTCGGGTGCTGGCTGGGGATTGCCTTCGGCGTCGGTGATCTTCACGCTGAAGCGTGCAATCGCGTCGTTGGGATTGATGGCGCTGACGCTCTGCCCAGCTTCGGTGGTCAACGAGAGCAGGAATGTAGAGGCTCGCTGAGGATCATCAATGGTGAGGGGGGTAAACAGCAGGTCTTCAAAGACTTGCTGAAATGCTTCTGATCCCTGGAACTGCTGCGCCAATGTGACCAGCTCTTTGCTGAGGGTGTCAGCCATGAACCGTTTTGGCCCGGCCATGGTGGGGATCAGCAGCTGAGTACCCACTGCGGGGATCGCCTCGCTCAGCTCGGCCGCGTCCCTGAACCGGTCTTGCAGCACGCCATTGATGATGCTTAATCCGCTGCTGAGGTTGGTGAGCGTACTGCCCACCAGGCGTTCAATGTTATCGCTCACGATCTTTCTTGCAGCGTCCCTGCCATCGCTGCCTTCAGGTTGCTGGGCCAGGGCAAATTGCTGCTTGAAGGCTTCGCTTTGACCATTCAAGATGGCCTCGGTGGGGTAGTTGGTGAGCAGATTTCCTAGCACCTCCCGCAGATGTTCGGCATTGCCTGGATCAAACGGACGTTCAGCCGTGAAGGACTGCTGAATGGCCAGGCCATACGCCGTGAAGGCAACCAGTTCGGCCCGATCCACTCCGCTTGGATCCAGGGGGTCGTTGCTGTTTCGGCCCCAGAGCGCGAGATCATCAGTGCTGTTGTTTCCATAGATCAGCCCGAACCCACCAGGCTCGCTGCTGCTGCTGCTGGACGCTTTGAGCAGTTCCGTGATCACCTTGATCACGGCCAGGTGTTCATAGGCAAAGGCCAGTGAATCAACTCCTGCTTGGCGTTCAGCTGCATCCTTGGAGCTGATTGCAGCATAAGGATTAAAGCTATCGTCGAGGAATGCTCGGGGCACGTCCTTGATGATCTGGGCAAACAGCTGGGTGATCAGATCGGGGCTGAGCTCCTGGCCCAGGAGTGAGGAGGCTGGAGTCCAGCGCAGCAGGGTGGCGTATTTAAGCGTGGTGAGCAGCGTAATGTTGCCGCCAGGCAGCCCCACCAAGGGAAAGCCATAGTTGCTACCGGAGATCGAATCGAGAACCCCGATTGAGTCGTTGTCCCCGCGCGCTCCTGCGATCACCAAACCGTCGCGATAATCCAGGATCCCATCGCGATTGCCAATGGTCTTGGGGTCGGGCAGTTTGCTAAGGCTGAATGAGCCTGTTGCATCCGTTGTTGCGGATGCCTCTTCCTGATCGTTCTTGACATTTAGATTGCTGACGAGTCCAGAGCCACCGGTGTTGTAGGTGCGCAGGTCGAAAACAACCTCGCCGTTGACAACTGGTCCGCCGAAGACTTTCTGCTTCAGCCCATAGATGGTGTTGATCCAGCTTGAAATTGTGTTATAAGTTTTATACCCTGATGTGTATGCTGCTGACACGTTGCTCAGTAGCGCAGCGCCGCCGATATCGGGAATACTGGTGCCACCCAGGCTAATTCCCGAGCCATTCGCAAAGCCGAAATCTGGAGAGAGAAGGCGATTGTAGAAGTCGAAACCGCCCCAAGTGCTGATCGAAGAGAGATCGATGTTGCCGATCGCTTCGATGCCGCCAAACAGTTGGGAGATTGTGTTTGTCTCGCCCGTGAACGTCTTGCTTGCTTCTTTGAGAGCCAGGTCTGCAAGATTGCTGCCGGTGTCATTCCAGAAGTAGGTGTAATCGCTGAAGGGGATTGTGACATCCGCTTCAAACTTGGCATCTGGTTTCAGGAAGTTATAGGGAAATTCTTGCCAGTTTTGGTCGCTTCCTTGCCCTGAGAACCACTTTAGTTGCTGTTCGCCACTGAAGAGGCCGCCTGCCCCATTGCCGGCGATCAGGGTTGAAAACGTCGCGGGAGTGCGATTTTCACCTATAAGGGCTATGTTGCGGGCTCGGAAATCTTCCAGCTGACTTTTGAATGTTTGGCTCCAGGAACTGCTGTTTGGATCCGTAAGTTCAGAACTGCTGCCGCCAAGCCAGGAGGGAAGTACATAATTTGGGTCACGCAGCCTCTTGTCTTCGAGGAACAAATTGGCCAGTGTGGCCATAGAATAGTTGTGTTGTTTTTGGAACCACTGGCGGCCGTCTTCTGGATTTTGTTCGGTTTTGAGTTGAAACCAGGTGAAAGCTGGATCCCAGGTGAGCAATAGACCATCTTGAAGATATTTCGCATAGGCTTCTTCTTCTTTGCCATCGAGATAGAGCTTCTCGGCATCGTTGTATATCGCTTCTAATTTCAACTGAAAATCGCTTGCTGTGATTCCTGGGTTGCTGTGGGCTATTGCGTAGTAGGCATCCATGTAGAGGTCGTGACTGCCCAGCGGAGCATCAAATCCCATAAGGGAGTCGGTGTGGATGGCAATCACCTGACCAGCGTCGCCATTGGAGAGCCGCTTTTGGGGTGCCCAGGTTTCAAACATGGGCCCGGCGGCATCCATCGCCACGATGGTTGCCACTTCCTGGCCTTTGCCTACGTAGGCAAGCGGGTTTTTCTTGACGTCGTCTTGCACTCCCTGCCCGGCAATGCCCATTACCTGACCGCCGAGTGAATGCCCCAATAGCGTTACCTTACCGGGATCTATCCCCTGCTGCTTGATGTAGTCGGCAATCGCACGCCCTGCTGCGGGTACATGCTCTTCTGCAACTTTGGCGTAGGACGCATAGGAGGTGCCACCACTGCCGATGGCACTGAAGTTGCCCCAGTCGGCCAGCACAACATTGGCCTGAATGATACCGTCTTCGTCGCGGAACGCTTCTTGAACGGAGAGCGCAAGAACCTGGTCATCGCCATAGAAGGCTTGCCACTGGAGCAGATCATTTGCATTCAGTTTCCAATCCGTTGCTTCGGTTGAAATGTTTGGCAACTTCCCTTTCAACCACTGATCACCTGATCCACCTGTAAATCCATGGGTGATAATAAAGATGGGTAGATCCAGATTCAGTTCGGTCTGGCTGATGGGCGTGCGCTCACCGTTATCATCCAAAACATGGAACCAGACATCTCCTTTGCTGGTTGACACCCTGCTGTTGGCTCCTCCCAGAATAGGCATTACCTCAAGTTGGGTGGTCGCTTCATTGTTG
>CALPMR020000145.1 GCA_943324725.2 Bordetella parapertussis
CCCTGGTCGCCCTGGGTCTGGCCAGTGGCCTGCTGGGTCGCCTGTACGGCAGCCTGCCCAGCCAGATCCCGCTGCTGGTGGCGGTGGTGGCGGTGGTGATGGGACTCAATCTCCTGGGCCTGCTGCGCTTCCCCCTGCCGGCCGGTCCCGATCCCGAGGCATGGCGCCGCCGGGTGCCGGCACCGCTGGCTCCCCTGGCCGCCGGACTCGCCTTCGGCCTGGCAGCCACCCCCTGCACCACGCCGGTGTTGGCCGTGTTGCTGGCCTGGATGGCCCAGAACGGCCGGCCCCTGGAGGGCATGGTGCTGCTCACCTGCTTTGGCGCTGGCCAGGTGCTGCCCCTGCTGCTGGTCGGCACCGCCGCCGCCAGCCTGCCCGATCTGCTGAAGCTGCGTCAGCTGGGCCAGTGGATCCCGCCGATCAGCGGCGTGGTGCTGCTGACCACAGGCGGACTCACCCTGCTCTCCCAGCTGCCATGACGGCAGTCCCCTCCTCGACCATCTGGCGCCGGCTGCAGCGCTTGATCGGCTGGCTGGCCGATCTGCGCCTGGCGATCACGCTGCTGCTGGTGATCGCCCTGGCCAGTGGCGTCGGCACCGCCATTCCCCAGAAAGAAAGCGAGCTCTTCTACCACCAGCGCTACGACCCGGCCCCCTGGCTGGGCCTGGTCAATGGCGAGGGCATCCTGCGACTGCAACTCGACCACGTCTATTCCAGCGGCTGGTTCCTGGCCCTGCTGGCCTGGCTGGGCCTGGCTCTGGTGCTGTGCAGCTGGCGGCGCCAGTGGCCTGCTCTGCAGGCCTCCCTGCGCTGGATCGACTACCGCTCCCCACGCCAGCTCAGCAAGCTGAGCGTGGCCGAAACCGTGCTCAGCGCCGAGCCTGGCCCCTGCCTGGATCGCTTGGAACAGGAACTGCGGGCCAGCGGTTGGCAGGTGCAGCGCCAGCCCGATCGCCTGGCGGCCCGTCGGGGCGTGCTGGGTCGGGTCGGACCGCTGCTGGTCCATGCCGGGATGGTGGTGCTGATGGTGGGAGCGGCCTGGGGCGCTGTGGCCGGACAGCGACTGGAGCGCTTCCTCGCCCCCGGTCGGGAGCTGGAGCTGCTCGACAGCCGCGGCCACACCCAGCTGACCGTGGCCCTTGACGAGTTCCAGATCCAACGCGATCCCGCCGGCCGGCCGGAGCAGTTCAGCTCCAGCCTGCGTCTGATTCCACCGGCCCGGCAGGACAGGGTGGCAGCAGCCAGCAGCAGCACGGCTGGGGATGCGGCCAGCTCACTCCCCAGCTTTGAAACCCCCAACTCGACGGCTGCGGCGCCAGCCGCAAACAGGCCTCAAGCGGCAATGGGAGCTCCAGCTGCTGGCGGGCCAGCAGCCCCTGGCCAGTCCCCGAGTGATCAGGCCCAAACAGCCGGTGTGACCTCGTCTGCAGCAGCGGCCGCTGCTGCAGACGCAACAATGGCGGTTGCCGCCGAGCCGCTGCGGGCCGTGATCAGCGTCAACCATCCCCTGCGTCACCGGGGCATGACCTTGTATCAGGCGGACTGGGCTCTGGCAGCGGTCAACATCCAGCTGGGACGCAGCCCCGTGTTGCAGTTGCCGCTGCAGACCTATCCCGAACTGGGTGAGCAGGTCTGGGGATTGGTGCTGCCGACCCGCCCCGATGGCAGCGAGCCTGTGTTTCTGAGCCTGCGCAGTGAACAGGGACCGGCGGAGATCTTTGGCCCCGATGGTGAGCTGCTGGCCCAGATTCAGCCCGGTGGCGAGGCGGTGGAGGTGCGCAGCCTGCCGATCCGAGTGCTCTCCGTGCTGCCGGCGAGCGGCATCCTGCTCAAACGAGACCCAGGCGTGCCACTGGTGTACAGCGGCTTTGCGATCGCCCTGCTCGGCGGCGGACTCAGCCTGGTGGCCACCCGCCAGCTGTGGGCCATCAGCGAAGCCGAGGCCGGCCGCCTGCACGTGGCCGGCCTCTGCAATCGCGACCTCACAGCCTTTGCCGCCGAACTCCCGGCCCTGCTCGGCCGGGTGACGGCGACTCCAGCCCCGCAGCAGGCCTGAGGGGAGGGCTTCGGCAAGGTCACCTTGCCTTCCTCCTTCTCCATGCTTTGCGGCAGCCAGAAGCTCAGCAGGGCTGGCGCTGGCCATGGCTGACCCGAACCAGGGTGTGGACGTTGCCACGGGGATTGAAATCGGCCACCAGCTCCATCCAGAGCGGTTCACAGGCGGTCACGAAGTCGTCGAGGATCAGGTTGGCGACCTCCTCGTGGGAGATGGTGCGTTCCCGGTAGCCATTCACATAGAGCTTCAGCGCCTTGAGCTCCAGCACCCGGGGGCCCGGCTGGTAGAGCAATCGCAGCACGGCGAAATCGGGGTAGCCGGAAAACGGGCACTTGCAGGTGAACTCCGGCAGCTCGATCGACACCTCATAGGGACGGCCGGGGCGAGGGTTGTCGAAGCAGATCAGTTCGGCCTCGGCGATCGTCCGCTCGCCGTAGCTCGGCGACTGGGTGCGTTCGCCCGGATCAGTGGCACCAAAGACCATGGACTGGCGGCAGGTTCGCAGGGTTTGAAGGTACTGGATCCCGGCGAGGCCGCAGCAGTCGTAGCCATCGTTACGACAGCGGCCGCGGGACTCGGGCCTAATGACAGGGTCTCCAGCCAGCCCCCAGGGATGTCTGCGAGACTGTGCCGGCGGACTGGAACGGCCCAACCGACCCAGCCAAGCCGGCCCCAGCCAACCGGAGTTCAGCAGCTCAGGCCCCAGCACGACTGACTTCAGGACAACGGATCGTCAGCAACCCTGATGATCAACAATCCTGAGGTCCAATCCGTCTGATTCCAACCAGATCGTGTCAGCGAACCTGACCCGGCCCAGGGGGATCAGCAGGAATCAGCCGAGCTGGATGCGCCATGCTGAACCGTCTGAACCCCTGCAAACCGAGCCAGCCAAACTGGCCAAGCCAGGCAGACTGGATCGGTGCCACGGGTTCGACCCCTCTCAATCGGCTACCGGCGCCCCCTGCGGACGCCATCATCCGTCAGGATCCATTTCAGAGCTCACCTTGCCCCCCGCCGCATCCATGAAGAAAATCGAGGCCATCATCCGTCCGTTCAAACTTGAGGACGTCAAGATCGCGCTCGTGAATGCAGGCATCGTCGGCATGACGGTGAGCGAAGTGCGCGGCTTTGGGCGCCAGAAGGGCCAGGTGGAGCGCTACCGGGGTTCGGAATTCACCGTCGAGTTCCTGCAAAAGCTCAAACTTGAGATCGTCGTCGATGACGATCGCATCGACACGGTGGTGAACGCCATTCAGGACGCCGCCCGCACCGGCGAGATCGGCGACGGCAAGATCTTCATCAGCACGATCGATTCCGTCATCCGCATCCGCACCGGCGATCGCGACAGCAGCGCCATCTGAACCGGGCGCGGCGACCGATCACGACGACCCTCCGTGTCGATTCCCCTCGCTCAGACCACCGGGGGCTGAGTGGGATCCCTGTCATGGAAGCCTCCGTTTGGCAGCCTCCGCATCCCATGCGGTGATCGCCACAACGGCGCCCCAGGGCCGGCGTTGCCTCCGCTTGAACAGCCGGCCGGTTCAACGGCTGTTCAGGGTGCGCCGCACCAGATCGCGAATGCTGGTTCCATCCACAGGCCCCCTGACCGGGACCGTCTCACCCTGCTCACCGCAGGACGGCATCTCATCGCTGGGGCTGGCTTCAGCTGATCGTGCTTCGGCGGCTGGAGCTGCGCCGCAGGCCGCTGCCGCACGGCCTGCGGCCGATTCAGCAGCGCCGCGGTCATCGCCAGCGGTGGCAGTGGCGGCTCTGTCACCTGGAGACTCCGATCCAGTGGTGGCAAGGGGCCTGCGCAGCCAGAGCAGGTATTCATGGTTGCCGGCCGGGCCGGTGAGCGGCGAGGCGACCAGACCGGCCGCCTGCCAGCCCTGGGACAACGCCGCCGCCAGCACCGTCTCAATCGCATCGACGTGCGCGGCCGGATCGCGCACCACGCCTCCCTTGCCCACCCGGGCCCTCCCCACCTCGAACTGGGGTTTGACCAGCAGCAGAGCTTCGACGCCGCTGCCGGCAGGCTCTGGGCCGTCGAGCGCGGCGATCGCCGGCCGCAGCAAGGCCCCCAGGGCCGGCAGCACCCGGGTGAGGGAAATAAAGGAGACATCGGCGACGGCCAGATCCGGCCAGGGATCCTCAGGGCCATAGAGATCGTCGGGGCTGAGATGGCGCAGGTTGGTGCGCTCCCGCAACACCACACGGGGATCGGTGCGCAGACTCCAGGCCGTCTGGCCGTAGCCCACATCGATGCCATAGACGCGGCTGGCCCCGTGCTGCAGCAGGCAGTCGGTGAAGCCGCCGGTGGAGATGCCGCCATCGAGGCAGACGCGCCCGGCGACCTGTATCGGCAATTGCTCCAGGGCCGCCACCAGCTTTTCACCGCCGCGGGAGACGAAGCGGGGCGGCTGCTCCACCTGGAGCTCCAGCTCAGCGGCCACATCGACGCCGGGCTTGTCCAGCACCCGATCGCCGCTGCGCACCCGGCCGCTGCGAATCAGTTGCTGGGCCTGCTGGCGGCTGACGGCGAGCCCCCGGGCAACCAGTTCAAGATCGAGCCGCTGCCTGCGGGCCATGGGAATTGTCCCGTCCTGACCAGATCGGCCTGGTGTTGTTTCCGTTATGGAACCACACCGGAAACGGAACAAAATCCAAGGCTGAACCCCGTTGCAACGGAACCACCAGAGGATGGCCGCAGCCGCAGGTGAGAGCCGTCCATGGGCCCATCCCGATCCAGCACCCGGAGCGTCGTGGAGACAGCCGCGAGCAGTCGCAACCACAGCTGCAGCCGCAGCAGCCTCAGCCATCGCCATGGACCTCGGGCCACCGATGTGTTCGAGCTGCTCAGGCCAGGCAGCTTTGTACGGCTCCTCAACCAGCCCGACGACCTGCCCCCCTTCCAGTTGATCCAGTGCCGCGGCGGTCGCTGCTGGGTGCGCCAGCAGAGCTGGGGCCACCTGGTGCAGTGGGAAGTCGCCCATCGCCAGCTAACCCGGGTCGCCTGAGCAGCCCGTCACCTGAGCACGCCTGGCCGGAGGGTCGGCTGCTCAGGTCTGGCCTGAAGGTCGCCCGATAGGTTGGGGGAGCTGTTGCCACGCGCTGGCCCTTGATCGAGCGTTACACCCTGCCCGAGATGGGCGGCCTCTGGAGTGAAGAAGCCAAATTCCAGAGCTGGCTGGATGTGGAGATCGCCGCCACCGCCGCCCAGTGCGAACTGGGCCGGGTGCCTCCCGAAGCACTCGCCACGATTCGTGAGAAGGCCGCCTTCGAGGTGAGTCGGATCCTGGAGATCGAGGCCGAGGTGCGTCACGACGTGATCGCCTTCCTGACCAACGTCAACGAACACGTCGGCGACGCCGGGCGCTACATCCACGTCGGCATGACCAGCTCCGACGTGCTCGACACCGGCCTGGCGCTGCAGCTGAAGCGCTCGGTGGCCGTGCTGCGCACCGAACTGGACCTGTTGGCTGAGTCCCTGCGGCAGCTGGCCCGGGCCCACAAGGACACGGTGATGATCGGCCGCTCCCACGCCATCCACGGCGAACCGATCACCTTCGGTTTCAAGGTGGCCGGCTGGCTGGCCGAAACCGAACGCAACCGCGAGCGCCTGGAGCGCCTGGCGCGGGTGGTGTCCGTCGGTCAGATCAGCGGCGCCATGGGCACCTATGCCAACACCGACCCCGAGGTGGAGGCGATCACCTGCCGCCTGCTGGGCCTGGAGCCCGATGCCGCCAGCACCCAGGTGATCTGCCGCGATCGCCACGCTGAATACGTGCAGACCCTGGCCCTGGTCGGCGCCTCCCTGGAGCGCTTCTCGACCGAGATCCGCAATCTGCAGCGCACCGATGTGCTGGAGGTGGAGGAGAACTTCGCCAAGGGTCAGAAGGGCAGCTCGGCCATGCCCCACAAGCGCAATCCGATCCGCAGCGAGCGCATCTCCGGCCTGGCGCGGGTGCTGCGCAGCTACACCGTGGCCGCCCTGGAGAACGTCGCCCTCTGGCACGAACGGGACATCAGCCACAGCTCGGTGGAGCGGATGATGCTGCCGGACTGCTCGGTCACGCTGCACTTCATGCTGCGGGAGATGACCGAGGTGGTGAAGGGATTGGGGGTCTACCCCGAAAACATGAGCCGCAATCTCAACGTCTACGGCGGCGTCGTGTTCAGCCAGCGGGTGCTGCTGGCCCTGGTGGAGAGCGGCCTCAGCCGCGAAGACGCCTACCGCATCGTGCAGCGCCACGCCCACAGCGCCTGGAACCGTGAGGGCGGCGACTTCCGCGCCAATCTCGAAAACGATGCCGAAGTCAGCCTGCGGTTGCCGGCCGAACAGCTGGCGGAGTGCTTCTCCACCGACCTGCACCGGGCCCATCTGGATGTGATCTGGCAGCGCCTGGGGATCTGAAGCCCGGCGACCGGGCTGGCCCGGCTACTTGTGCACGATCAGCTCGATGCGGATCTCCTCGATCAGGTTGTTGTAGATCTCGGCGAAATCTTCGAGGCGATCACCCGGGGCGAGCAAGCCCTTGGCCTCCAGCAGCTGGCGGGTGTGGGCATCGGCCACATACTGCACCGAGGCCAGCGCAAAATCCACGTTCAGGATGTGGGCCCAGGGGGTCATCGGCGAGGACACCGCCGCCGCCTGATCACACTCGGCCCGCGAGAACATCGACAGCGTCTGCGGCGTGATCCGGCGCACATGGCTGGGATCGGTGCGGAAGTGCAGGTGCAGCGGGTGAGGCACGTTGATGCGGATCAGGGCGCCGTCGGCGCAGACCCGGTACAGCTCCGTCATCACCGCCAGGAAGGTGTCGGTGCTGGCCCCGAGGTGCTCGAGCACATGGTTGAGCAGCACCTCCTCGGCACCGCCGCTGGGCAGATCCCAGGGGGTGCGCTCCAGATCGATCACCCGGTCGGGCGCAAAGCTGGCCACCGAATCGATGTTCAGATAGCCGGCGATCGGCCGCGGCCCGCAGCCCAGATTCAGCTTCATCGCCACAGCCACCGGAGCCACCAGGTGGGATCCTAGGGACCATGCCCTGGACCCCCTACGCCGACAGCCTCGAGGCGGTGCTCAGCATCAGCGGCCTGCTGCTGATCGTCGCCCTGGTGCTCAGGCCGCCGGCGGCCGGATCAGGGCCGGACCCGGATCGGCGCCGCCCGCCCGGGCCGAACCCGCCAGCAGATCCTCGATCTCGCAGACCGGAAAGCGATTGATCGCCTTGAGGGCCTTGCGCGAGTTGGTGCGCAGCTGCTCGCTGATCGCCTCGCCGTAGGGCACCTGGGCCAGCAGATCGACGGTGCGGCGCAGGATCCGCACCACATCGCCCTCATCGAGGGAGGTGTTGGCGATCAGCTCGCTCCAGCTGGCTCCCTTGGCCCAGGCATGCACCAGGCCGGTGAGTTCCGGCTCCCACCACACCGGCACCACCACCGAGCGCTGCTCCTGCTGGCGTTGCAGCTCGCGTCGCAGACCCC
>CALPMR020000146.1 GCA_943324725.2 Bordetella parapertussis
GAGTACTGGGACGTGGTGGAGGCCGCCAGCTTTGCGAGCACCACCCTGCGCTTCCGCAACGACCCGCTGCTGCATCAGCTCGGGCTCGATCCGGCCAGCGTTGCCGATCAGCATCTCGAAGCGGCCTATGGGCGCTTTGAAAGCCGCAGTCCCCTGCTGGCGTTGCGCTACCACGGCTACCAGTTCGGCACCTACAACCCCTTCCTGGGCGACGGCCGCGGCTTTCTCTACGGCCAGCTGCGCGATCGCCATGGCCAGCTGCAGGACCTGGGCACGAAGGGGAGCGGCACCACCCCCTGGAGCCGCGGCGGCGATGGCCGCCTCACCCTCAAGGGGGGCGTGCGCGAGGTGATCGCCAGCGAGGCACTGCATCGCCTCGGCGTCTGCAGCAGCCGCACCCTGGCCCTGGTGGAAACCGGGGAAGATCTCTGGCGCGGCGACGAGCCCTCCCCCACCCGCAGTTCGGTGATGGTGCGGATGGCCCGTACCCATCTGCGCTTCGGCAGCTGTGAGCGGTTGCTGCATCGGCGCCAGCCCAGGCAGCTGGATCGACTGCTGCGCCATGTGGTGGCGATTTACTATCCCCATCTGCTCGCACTCGAATCCGGCGAGGCCCAGCTGCTGGCCTTTTATGGCGAGCTGGTGGAACGGGTGGCGCGCCTGGCGGCGGAGTGGATGGTGGCCGGCTTCACCCATGGCGTGCTCAACACCGACAACATGAGCCTGGCCGGCGAGAGCTTCGACTACGGCCCCTTCGCCTTCCTGGATCGCTGGGACCCGGGCTTCACCGCCGCCTACTTCGACCACAGCGGCCTCTATGCCTATGGCCAGCAGCCCTTGATCTGCCATCACAACCTGCGCCTGTTGCAGGAGCCGCTGGCGATGCTGGTGCCCCGCCCGGAGCTGGAGGCCCAGCTGCAGCGTTTTGGCCCGGTGTACGACGATCATTACCGGAGCCGCTTGCTGCGGCGGCTGGGGTTTGCCGAGAGCGCCGCGGCGGCGGCCAAGGCGGCGGGATTGCCGGATCTGGTGCCGCCCACCCTGCAGCTCCTGGCCGACTGGCAGGTGGGCTATGGCAGCTTCTTCGCTGCTTTGGCGGCACGGGTGCGGCTTGGCGGCCTGCCCGAAACAGCCGAAGACCTCGAGCCCTTTGTGGCCTCTGCTGCCGCGCCTGTTCGCGCCAGCTGGGTGACCTGGCGGGATGCCTGGTGGCTGTGGAGCCAGCACCAGAGCGCCAGGGATGGCACCCAGGCCCTGGCGATCGGCTCCGCCCTGCAGCGCTGGAACCTGGCGCAAACCCCGGTGCGACCGTTGATTGAGCAGCTCTGGGAAGCAATCGATCAACACGACGACTGGCAGCCCCTGGCGAACTGGCTGGCTGACACCCAGGCGCCGATTTCCGTGTGAGCCGGCTGACAGGGCCTGGGGCCGTGGTGTGGCGCTACAGCCCCTGGGACAAGCTCACGGAGGCGCCATCCGCCGGATCCTGTGGGCTCAGCAAGCAGCCGAGTTCATCGCCGCAGCCTGGATGTGGTTTCAGTTGAAGCGTGACGGGAATCGTGCTCGGGCAGCGTCATGGCCAGTTCTTTCGAGCCATGCCTTTCTCCATCACCTGGTGTCCGTTGTGATCTGACATCAGGTCGCCTGTCTTACGGGAGTACGCCAGCTTGGCCACGATCCCAGAACGCCTGCTGCCACTGGCGTGAGACCACCCAGCTCCAACGGGCTGACTCTGGATCAAAGGCACCCAAGCCGATCAACACGCTGATCACGGTCATCCCGGTTGCGGCAATCGGTTGAGCCGAATCCTGCTTGATGCCTGGGATCAGTTGGCTGGCTCATGCCGATCCCGGCTCATGCGACAAGGCTTGACAACAGATGGGTAACTTTAGCCCTAATGAGCTATGCCAATGGCTTGGCTTGGTTCGTTTTCAGGCGCAAGTTGACGTCACTGCTAGGCTGGAATCGATCAGCGGTCCATGGACTGGTTGAAAGTATTAGTTGCGGAAGACGATCCCACCATACGCAATTCATTGTGCGAGCTTCTTGCCTCCTGGGGCTACGCGTGTGACAAGGCTGAGGATGGAGCAGCTGCTTTGGAGTTGGCTTTGTGCCTGGATTATGATCTTCTGATTCTAGACATCAACATGCCAAGGCTGGACGGCATTGAGCTTTGCCGCCGGCTACGGCAGCAGCTCATCAAGCAGCCCTTGATTTTAATGCTAACGGCAAGAGATACTAACCTTGATGTTATTGCTGGGCTGGGCGCGGGCGCCGATGAATACATCGTCAAGCCCTTCGCTGCCGACGTGCTGCATGCCCACGTCAAGGCCTTGCTGCGGCGGTCTTCAACTGCTCCGCACATAAAATTGCAGTGGGGCAAGTTGGAATTGGCGGCGGATGGTCATCAGGCGACCTGGAATCAAGTCGATCTCAAGCTAACAGTTAAAGAGCATTTAATCCTGGAGCAGTTGCTTAAGGCCCAGGGACAAAGTTGTTCCAAGGATTGTCTGCTCAATGCGGGCTGGAGTTGGTCTGAAGTGCCTGGGGAAGAAACGGTTAAAACCCACGTCAAGAACCTGCGCAGTAAGCTCACAAAAAGTGGCGCTCCTGTCGATCTTATTGAAACTGTCTATGGTGTTGGTTTTCGAATGAATCCCTTGCATGCCGGCTGATTACTCGATCGCTAGGCGAAAACTGATTTGTCGGTATGCGATTTTTTCGTCGTCGTTGCTCATTGCTTTTGCTTCATCAGTTTATCTGTATGTGCGTAGTGGGCGACTGGCTTTCGAGTTGGTCCAGATCAAGCAATTGGCGGCAGACGCTGCATCGCAATTGCCATTGCTTCGCCATGAGCTGGAGGAAGTCAATGGTCAGCCCATGGAGGCAGGCCCAGTCAAGGTTGTTCAGGAGAGAACCAATCATAAAAATACTCATTTGGATGACAAGCAAATCCGCTGGTTCAACCCTGAGCTGAAAGAAATAAGTCGCTATGGCAATTTCACTATCAATCAGGCCATCATCCCTCCTCCTCGGGACCAGGCAAGCAGTCACTTGCAGATGTTTGAAGCGGGATTGTCACTCTGGAGGCCGGTCTTTACGCATGGAGCCAGCCGTGAATCACTGAGGCTTGAAGGTTATGTTTCCGTCTTGATGTCATCGGAGCCTGCGATTGAAGAGCTCATACGCCTGCGTAATGGTCTCTTCATTGGAGCGGGACTCTCGGCGGTATTAGCACTATTGGCTAGTCAGTGGATGGTGTCTAGTTCGCTAAGCCCGGTCAGGGACCATATTCATCGCCTCCACCAGTTCACGGCTGATGCCTCGCATGAGTTGCGTCATCCATTGACGGCAATTCGTTCTGTGATCGGCAGCATACGCTATAGCAAGGAGTGTGGTGATCTCACTCCTTTTGTGGTCGATAAGCTTCGTTTGGTCGATGAGGCTGTTGCCCAAATGGCGAGGCTGATCGACGATCTGCTGATGATCGCGAGACTGGACAAGAATTTCGAGGACAGAAGTGGCTGGAACGAATTCTGTCTAGAAGATTTGATTGAAGACATTGTTGATCTTTATCGAGGTATTGCGCAGGAACGGCAACTTGCCCTGCATTTTCAAGAATGTTGTTCGGTCAAATTGACAGCACATCCGGGCCGGCTCAAGCAGTTGATCGTCAACCTTTTGGTTAATGCGATCCGATTCAGTCCCATTGGGGGCACTGTCACAGTGGGACTTCGCGCCACTGGTCGCTGGGCGGAAGTCTGGGTTGACGACGAAGGGCCTGGCATCCCCAAGGAAGAGCGCGATCAGGTTTTTGAGCGCTTTTGGCAAGGGGACAAGGCCAGGAGTCGAGCCGGTCACTTCGGCTTAGGGCTCGCCATGGCCAGGGCGATTGCCGAGTCCCATGGTGGTCAGATCATGGTTTTGCCAAAGCCGAATCCTGGTTGCCGCATGCTGTTGAGGTTGCCGCTTCGCTAGGTCAATGGTCTTCACGAGTTCCTCTCGACTCGAGCAATACCTTGGTTTTGTCTTCAGGAACCAACGACGATGTCCACCACAAGGCAATCATCTGGGAAGCTGGCTAATTCAAACCTTGAGGATGCTCTTAAGTTCACTTTGGTGGATGGAGCCGTAACGAACCTGCTTGAATACGATGGGGGGCGCTGGAAGAGCGAGCGGATCAGCGCCAATGAGTCGTATGCCTATGATGGAAAAATCTTAACCAAGACAGAGACGGAAAAGGGCCGAACCGAGGTCACGACCTACGGCGAGCTCAATGGCAACGGCATTTTCACTAAAATCAGCTCTGTGCATGTGCCGGCCGTCCCCGGTGTTGGCACTTCGATCATTGACCACAGTGATCATGGCTATGGCAGCGAATCTTCCGATGATTCGCTTGACAATCACTACCATGGCAGTGCCGGCAGTGACACGATCAGGGGCCGCCTAGGTCACGATTCCCTCCAAGGCGAATCGGGCAATGACAGCCTCTATGGTGATGAAGGCAATGATGACCTCGGCGGAGGGGATGGTAATGACAGCTTGAGGGGCGGTGTCGGGGACGACATCTTGCGTGGCGACAATGGCAAGGATTCACTGGAAGGAGGCGAAAATAACGATTCTCTTTATGGCGATAAAGGGGTTGATGTTTTGCGTGGTGATAGTGGCAGCGATGTCTTGTATGGGGGTGCCGATAATGACCGCTTGTATGGAGGTCAGGCCGATGACCTCCTCTCTGGCGATCTCGGTAATGATTCCCTCGAAGGCGGCGGCGAGAATGATGCCCTCACTGGTGGTCTTGGCCGCGACACCCTCAATGGCGGCGCCGGATCCGACCGCTTTATCTTCACCACCGTCGATGACTCCCGCGCTGGCTCTGGCAATCGGGATTTCATTGCTGATTTCCAGGCAAATCAGGGTGACCTCGTTGACCTTTCAGCAATCGATGCCAATCGCCGGCTGGTTGGTGATCAGTCGTTCAGCTGGATCGGTTCAACGTCATTCAGTGGCAAGAGTGGCGAACTTCGCTTTGGTTCTGGCCTTCTACAGGCTGATCTCAATGGAGACAGGCGTGCTGATTTTGAGATCGCATTTGGTGGAGCCGTCACACTTGGCGATGCTCAAATCATTTGCTGAATCGAGCTTGTGTCGGCGCTGTTCGTCACCATCTCGATGAACAGTTACTTGATGAACAGTGTCTCGATGATCAGCCTGTTCAGTTGATCGGTTAGGTCCCGTCCGCTGCGGCCTTCACCGCGGTGGTAGTGCCAGCCAGCTGAGTCTCTCGGCTGGCTGATTTTATGACGCCCTGGTTTGGTCTTCAGCCTTTCCGGCTCCGTTCGCAACCTGTCGAATGGAGATCCCTGTACCTGCGATGTGTACCTGCGATTTCTCCACGGTTGGGTTCGCGCCTGGCTGCCGCCGCCAGGTGTGCCGACGGGTCAGGATCCGATCACCGGCCGCTCTCCCCCGTGCCCGTCGCTACAGCCTCTTGGGCTTGCTGCCCTTACAACCGTGCCAACCGCTCTTGCTGCCATGACCTCTGAACAGGCCGCCCAGCTGATCGATAACACGCTCGATCTGGTGCACCAGCGTCTGCAGGATCTGGAAGCCCAGGCCCTGAGCCAGGAGCACCGTGCCCTGGCGGCCGAATTCCGTGAATGGCGCCATCCATCCGGTGGTCATATCGATCTGATGGTGTTTCCGGGGTTGACCAACACCTGAAGCTGGTTTTTTGGGCCCTGGCAGTGGCCCTGGCCACTGGCTTGCGGCTCCGCCCACTGCCTTGCGGCTTCGCCCACTGCCTTGCGGTCGGAAACGGCGTCGCTCGGTCGGGACCGAGACTGGCTCTTGACCGGATGCCAGCACGTCAGTGTCACCCGAGAGGTTGCCAGTGGAGCCACAGGCCGAGGGGCCGGCGCCTCAATCAGGATTTGGTGAGGCCCTGCCGCCTGCCGGCAGCACCATCGCCGCCATTGCCACGGCGGTGGCCGCTGGCGAGGGCAGTGTGGCGATCGTGCGGCTGTCGGGGCCCGAGGCTGAGGCCATCGGTCGACAGGTGTTTGTGGCGGCGGGTCGCCAGGCATGGGACAGCCACCGGGTGCTCTACGGCCATGTGGTCGATCCGTCCAGCGATGAGCGGGTGGATGAGGCGCTGCTGCTGCTGATGCGAGCGCCCCGCAGTTTCACCCGCGAGGATGTGGTGGAGCTGCATTGCCATGGCGGCCTGGAGGCGGTGCGGCGGGTGCTGGAGCTGGTGCTGGCGGCGGGGGCACGGCGGGCCGCTGCCGGTGAGTTCAGCCAGCGGGCTTTTCTGAATGGGCGCCTCGATCTGACCCGGGCCGAGGCGGTGGTGGCGATGATCACGGCCCGGGGCCGCAGGGCGGCCCAGCTGGCGATGGCCGGCATCGATGGCGGCCTTCAACGCCGCATCACCACCTTGCGCGAACGGCTGCTGGATCAGTTGGCGGAACTGGAGGCGCGGGTGGATTTCGAGGAGGATCTGCCGCCACTGGATGGGGCGGCAGTGGTGGCCGAGCTGGCGGCGGTGCGGGCCGAGCTGGAAGCTCTGGTGGCTGAAGGACAGCAGGGCGAACGGCTCAGTGAGGGCCTGCGGGTGGCGATCGTCGGCCGGCCGAATGTGGGCAAGAGCAGCCTGCTCAACCTGCTGAGTCGCCGCGATCGGGCGATCGTGACCGACTGGCCCGGCACCACCCGCGATCTGCTCGAGAGCGAGCTGGTGCTCGATGGGGTGCCGCTCACCCTGGTGGACACCGCCGGCATCCGTACCACGGAAGATCCACTGGAACGGCTGGGGATCGAACGCAGCCATGGGGCCCTGGCTGCCGCCGATGCGGTGCTGTTGCTCTATGACCTGAGCCTGGGCTGGAGCGGCGACGATGAGGCGCTGCGCCGCTTGGTGCCCGACGGCGTGCCTTTGCTGGTGGTGGGCAACAAGGCGGATCTGCTGGAGTCTGGGGAGTCGTCGAGCGGTGCTGCCCCTGAGGGGCCGGCGGATGTGGTGATCAGCGCCCGCAGCGGTGAGGGGCGGGAGGCGCTGGCGGCCTTGCTGCTGCAGCGTTGTGGCCTCGGTGATCTCACCGGCCTGCAGGTGGCTCTCAATGCCCGCCAGCGGGATCTGGCGGCCGGGGCCGCCGCCGCCCTGGCGGCCAGCCTGGAGGCGGCCCAGCAGCAGTTGCCCTGGGATTTCTGGACGATCGATCTGCGGGCGGCCGTGCGTCAGCTGGGCGAGATCACTGGTGAGGAGGTGAGTGAGGCGGTGCTGGATCGGGTGTTCGCACGCTTCTGCATCGGCAAGTGAGCCTGGCACGTGTCAGTGGGAAGCGATCTGCGTCCAGTGGCGGAAGCGATCTGCTTGTCGCCAGTCCATCCCTCACCGGCAGCACAGGGCCGTTCACCAGCGTGAAAGTTGATGCTGTGCAGTTTGGACTGGTCCCAGATGTTGCCCATGCGAAGCCAGGGCGCTTGGTTGCTCTGACTGTAACGAGCGATTACCTCTGGAACAGCTCAATCA
>CALPMR020000147.1 GCA_943324725.2 Bordetella parapertussis
CTCCTTAACCTCGTCGGGTTTGAGGCGCCGGCATGAGCGAGCCTGAGGATCAGCGCCTGTCCAGCTATGGGTTCGAGCTGCCCGAACGGCTGATCGCCCAGAGGCCCGTGGAGCCCCGCCATGCCGCCCGCCTGCTGGTGGTGGAGCCTCAGGCCGCCGCTGCCGCCAACGGGAAGACCGTGGGCTCAGGCAGCAAAGACGTGGTTCCAGGCGATGGTCCCGGCCCCCTGGCACGCCATCGCCGCGTCTGGGACCTGCCTCAGGAACTGCGGCCCGGCGATCTGCTGGTGGTCAATGACACCCGGGTGCTGCGGGCCCGCCTCAACGCCAGGCGAGCCAGCGGCGGTGCCGTGGAGTTGCTGCTGCTGGAACCCGCCGGCCTGGCCACCCCGCTGCCCCCCGGCCTCAGGCCCGGCCCCAGCGACTGGCTCTGCCTGGCCCGGCCCGCTAAGCGGCTGCGGCCCGGTGAGCTGCTGCAGCTCAAGCAGGGCGACCTGCCGCCGGTCACCCTGGAAGTGGTGGCCGCCGACGCCGGCACCGGTGGACGGGTGGTGCGCTTTCCGGCAGCCTGCACCAGCCCCGAAACGATCGAACCGCTGCTGCTGAGCTACGGCACGATCCCCCTGCCTCCCTACATCAAAGAGCACGACGCCGGCGACAACGACCGCTACCAGACCCGCTTCGCCGCCAGGCCCGGGGCGGTGGCGGCGCCGACGGCGGGGCTCCATCTCAGCGACGAGCTGCTCGCCGCCCTGCAGCAAGGCGGCGTCGCTCTGGCGCGGGTCACCCTGCATGTGGGCCTGGGCACCTTCCGGCCCCTGGAGAACGACGACCTCAGCGGGCTGCAACTGCACAGCGAATGGGTGGAGGTGAGCGAAGAGCTGGTGGCCGCGGTGGCCGCCTGCAGGGCCGGCGGCGGACGGGTGATCGCCGTGGGCACCACCAGCGTGCGCAGCCTTGAAGCGGTGGCGGCGCTGCACGGCGGCCAGCTGCAGCCCCACCGGGGCCCGGTGAACCTGGTGATCCAGCCCGGCTTTCGCTTCGCCGTGGTGCAGGGATTGCTCACCAACTTCCACCTGCCGAAGAGCTCCCTGCTGCTGCTGGTCAGCGCCCTGATCGGTCGCCGGCGCCTGCTGGCCCTCTACGCCGAAGCCATCGCCGCCGACTACCGCTTCTTCTCCTATGGCGATGCGATGTGGATTCCGCCCGAGGCGGTGCTGGCCTCGGCCCGGCCCGGAGCTGGCAGCAGCGCGGCGGCGCCCTGATAGCCGGCGGGCAACTGCAGCGGCCAGCAGGGCCCGGTCCAGGGAGAAGCGGTGCCATCACCACGGCCGTCCAGGCCGCTGAGGCCCCGGCCATCGGCCTTGAGGCGGGCCTCCAGGCAGCACCACTCCAACAGAAAAGCCCGCCGCTGGGCCTGCTCATCCGGGTGGTCATGGCGCAGCCGTTGCACCACCGCTTCGCCGAGATAGCGCCGGGCGATCGCCTGCCAGTCGAAGCGCTCCCGATCCCGCTCCAGATCCACGCCCACGGCCCGCTGGCGATGCACAGCCAGCAGGATCAGATCACCCGAGTGGGAGACATTGAACGGGGGCGCACCCGCCACCATCGGTTTGCCATGGCCAAGGGAGGTGAACGGCAGATCAGCGGCGGAACAGCCCAGCAGCTGAGCCAGCCAGCGGCGCATCAAGCCCCGGCCCAGCAGGAAGCGATCGGCATCCTCAGGCAGGCGGTAGCGCTGCAGTCGCTCCAGCTCGGCGCACGAGAGGCTGGCCTGCAGCCGGCGGCGCTGCTCAGCACCGATGGCGGCATCGCGCCGGTCAACCAGCAGCAGCGTCGGCCAGGCCGCGGCAGCAGCAGCCTTGGGGAACTCGGCCCCGCTGGCTGGCGCTGCTGCCGGGGGCCAGCGGCTGGGCGTCAGCGGCGTGGCGCAGGGCAGCGTTTCGGGCAAGGGAGTGGCAGGCAGTGGCTTGGCAGGCAGTGGCGTGGCGAGCAGGAGCAAGGGTCTTGCAGGATCAGGCCGGGGGCAGGCGGAAACCCGACGCACGGACTCAACCCAGGCTGCCTGAGCTGGCTGCAGAGATCATGAGGCTGGTCACAGGCCCACACGTCGACCAGGACGGGGCCGAAACCGCTCGGCAGCGATGCCCCGCCGCTGATCTAGGCCCGATGGGTCGTCCGCCTGCGGCCCTGATCCATCCACACAGAGACTCACCCACAGAAAAGCCCCGGACCACAGGGGCCCAGGGCTGGCGCACAGTCGGAGACTGCGGAGCTGACCTGAACCGGATCAGGCGGCAGCCAGGTTGGCGGCGACGAAGTCCCAGTTGACCAGCTTGTCGAGGAAGGTGGTCATGTAATCAGGACGGCGATTCTGGTAGTCGAGGTAGTAAGCGTGCTCCCAGACATCCATGGTCAGCAGCGCCTTCTGGCCGTGGGCCAGGGGCAGGTCGGCATTGGCGGTCTTGGTGACCTTGAGGGTGCCGCCATCGAGCACCAGCCAGGCCCAGCCGCTGCCGAACTGGGTGGCGCCGGCGGTCTTGAACTGGTCCTTGAAGGCATCGAAGCTGCCGAAATCGGCATCGATCTTCGCGGCCAGTTCACCGCTGGGGGCACCGCCACCGCCGGGCTTGATGCCCTGCCAGTAGAAGCTGTGGTTCCAGACCTGGGCGGCATTGTTGAAGATGCCGGCCTTGGCGGCGTCACCGGCCACGGCGGTGATCGTCTCCTCGAGGCTCTTGGCTTCGAGATCGGTGCCGGCCACCAGGTTGTTGAGGTTGGTCACGTAGGCGGCATGGTGCTTGCCGTGGTGAAACTCGAGGGTGGAGCGGGAGATGTGGGGCTCGAGCGCGTCGAGGTCGTAGGGCAACGCGGGCAGCTGGTGAGCCATGGGGGAGTGAAAAGCGGCGTACTGGAATGGAATGGGCTGACCTGATACCGCAGGTATTCAGGTGGGCGAGGGCACAGGCTCGCCAACGGCAAAGCTGCCATCGGCAGCCTGGTCGTGGGCGATCTGGCCTCAGGCAGATGGGGCCTCAGACAGCTGAGGGACCCTGGCAAGTGGTGCCAGGACCTCAGGGAATAACCGACCAGGGGCCGGTCCCGGCGCCATGATCCTAACGAGGGCGGCAGTGGACAGGCTGCTGTGGAGGCGGCGCTTCAGTTGCCGACGCCCAGCAACTCCACTTCGAAGATCAAGGTGGCGTTGGGGGGGATGACACCGCCGGCGCCGCGCTCGCCATAGGCCAGATCGGGGGGGATGACCAGCTTGCGCTTGCCGCCCACCTTCATGCCGGCCACGCCCTCATCCCAGCCCTTGATCACCCGACCACCTCCCAGGGGGAAGCTGAACGGACCGCGGCCATAGCTGCTGTCGAATTCCTTGCCATTGGTGAGCGTGCCCCGGTAGTTGACCGACACCGCCTGACCGCTGACCGCCTCGGCGCCGCTGCCCACCTCCAGTTCCGTGATGCGCAGGCCACTGGCGGTGACGGTTTCCCTGGGGGCATCCATGGCGCCTCCAAGCGCCGAAGCGCCGCCCTGGGCGATCACGTCGCCGTTGCTGTCGAGAGTGGAGGCCATGGTGAAAAGACTGGGGTTGGTGTCGTCAGGGTCGAGTTCCAGCGGCGCCACCACCGCCGCGACAGCAGTGGCACTGGCAGTGGCACCAGCAGTGGCACCAGAAGTGGCGCCAGCGGCTGGGGCGATGCCGCTCAGGAAGTCGCCGGTGGCCGGGTCCGCCGCGCGGACGATCGCCAGGGGAGTGGAGCCGGAGGCGTCCGCGGCTGGCAGCAGCGCCGATGGCGCCACCAGCTGGCTGACGAACGCCACAAACAGGCAGGCCAGACAGACCGCCGAACTGATCAGGATGTCGCGCATATGGCCGCAGAACAGCTGGCGCCGATTCTGCCAGCCCCGGGGAAGGGGCCAGGCGACCGGTTCGTTCAGTCCGGAGGCAGATCTTCATCGGAGACTCCGGGAATCGAGCCATCGGCCGAGCCCTGACCATTGCGCTGGCGCACCAGGCGCTCCAGCCGGTCCAGCCGCCCCCGCAACTCATCCACTTCCCGTTGCCGGGCCAGGCCAAGATCCTGCAGCAGGTCATCGCGGTTGCGCTCCAGCTGGCGCTCGGCCTGCTGCTCCAGCTCCGGGCTGTCGCCGCGCAGGGCCTTGAGCACGTCATCGACGAGGAGCGCGGCATGGCTGGGATCGACCTTGCCGCTGCTGACCCATTCCTGACTCACATAACGGAGACGATCGGCCACCAGGGAGGTGGTACCGAGACCTCGCAGCAACAGCATCTGCAGCAGATTGCTCTGATCCATGGGCTGGAGTCCTCCGGGAAGCCGATGTGGGTGAGGGCCCCGCAGGGCACTCTCCTGAGGTTGGCGCTTCCTAAGCTCAGCGGCCATGGGCAATGACCGTCGCCTCTGGGGACTCAGCATCGGCGGCGCCGGGCTGCTGGCGGGCCTGGCCCTGGCACCCCTGGGTGTGCCGTTGCTGCTCTGGCCGGCCCTGGCCCTGCTCTGGGCCCTGGCCGGTTCGCCACCGGCCTGCCTGGGGCGAGGCCGCGGCCCCCTCGTGGCCGCCGGGCTCTGGGGACTGGCGGCGGTGCTGGTCAGCCATCGCTGGTTGCTGTGGCTCCATCCCCTCGACTGGATCGGCGTGCCGGCACCCTTGAGCCTGCCGATCTGTCTGGCCATCTGGTTGAGCTGCGGCCTGCTCGGCTGCGCCCTGGTGAGTCTGTGGCTGGCCTTGATGCGCCGACTCGACCCAGCCCGAGCGAGCACCGCCCTGATCGGCTCCCTGCTCTGGGGGCTGGCGGAGGTGCAGCTGGCCCGCGGTCCCCTGTTCTGGTTTGGCCTGGGCTCCTCGGCCCTGCCGGGGGATCGCCTGCTGGCGGGGGTGGCGGCCCTGGCGGGGGCTGGAGCCGTGGCGGCCCTGCAGCTGCTGATCGCCTGGTGTCTGTGGCGGGCCCTGGCCCCAGCCCCCGGCCGGCGCCGCTGGCTGCTGGCGGGCCTGGCCCTGGTGGCGGCCTCCCATCTCGCCGGCGCCGCGGCTCTGGCGGCGATCGCGCCCCTGGCGGGGGGGACGGAACGGCTGCTGGTGCTGCAACCGGCGATTCCCACCCGCCACAAGTTCGAGCCAAGGCAACAGCGGGTCCTGCTGCAGTTTCTGGCGGCGGCCCAGCGGCGCACGGCAGCAGAGGCCAGCCGCTGGGGCGCCATAGCCGTCGCCACGCCCGGCGCCACTCCCGCCACCACGGACGAGCCCTCCCGGGGGCCGGATGCCAGCGACCGGAAGGCCACAGGCCAGGTCGGCACTGGTCAGTGGGCCGCTGATCAGGAGGCGAAGGATCCGGGCGCCAGGGACCAGGACCCCGTTCTGAAGGCCGTCCCTGTCGCGGCTGCCCCGATCGGCGAGGCGACTGTCCGGGCTGGCGCTGTCCTGGCTGCAGCTGTTCCGGCTGCCGCTCTTCCGGCTACCGCTGTCCGGGGGGACGCTGATCAGGAGGCCACGGCCAAGGGGACCTCCAGCCTGGTGCTGCCGGAAGGCTCCCTAGCCCTGGGCCAACCCCTGCCCGAGCCGGCCGCGGTGGAAGTGCTGAGCGGTGGCTTCCGCCAGCAGGGCGTCGACCAGCGCAGCAGCCTGCTGCGCTTCGATCGCGGCGACCGGCTGGCCAGCGGCTGGGTGGACAAGCATCGGCTCGTGCCCCTGGGGGAATGGGTGCCCCTGGCCGACCTCTGGCGCTGGAGCGGGCTTTCGGCGGTGGGAGGTCTCCAGGCGGGGCCCGCTTCCCGCCTGCTGGCCCGACCGAGCGGTTCGGTGGCGGTGGCCATCTGCTACGAGCTCTCCGATGGCACGGCCCTGGCAGCCGCCAGTCGCGCAGGAGCCGGTTGGCTGCTGGCCAGCGCCAACCTCGATCCCTATCCACTGCTGTTGCAGAACCAGTTCAAGGCCCTGGCCCAGCTGCGGGCGATCGAGACCGGCCGCTGGCTGGTCAGTGCCGCCAACACCGGCCCCAGCATGCTGATCGATGCCCGCGGTCGCCTGCTCGATCAGTTGCCATCCGGCCTGCGGCGCACGGGCGTGATGGAGCTGCACCGACTCTCGGCCCTGACCCCCTACGACCGTTGGGGCGAGGGGCCGCTGCTGTTGCTGTTGCTGGCTGCGCTGAGCGCGCGCTTGGTTGAGCGCCGCCGTCCCCGCTCAACCACCACGACGACGCAGCCCAAACCAGCGACCGCCGCTCAGGCAGAACCGTGACGGCGACCGCCGGCCGCGCCGGACCCTGACGCGGCCATGGGGCCGGACTGCCGCTAGAACCTCTGCAAGGCTGAGCAGCGGCGAGATGACAGAAGCGCAGGAGGTGATCACCGGCGCCCTGCGCTTTGATGCCCACGCCTACCTCTACGCCGCAGCCAGCGGTCCGTTGAGCCGCATCGGCATCTGGATCGCCCTGCTGGCGGGCCTGTCGCAAGCGATCGGCCAGGCCTTCATCCTGTTCGTCAACCAGGTGCGGCCGCTGCGCTTCGCGATCAGCCTGGTGGTGGAAGCCTTGCTGTTCCTGAGTGGCTTTCTCGTCTGGGCCAGCAGCGCCTGGCTGGTGGCCTGGCTGGTGTTCGGCGCCAGGATGCCGCTGTCGCTGCTGATCCGGGCCCTGGGCATCGCCCATGCACCCCAGCTGCTGGCTTTCCTCGGCGCCCTTCCCTATCTGGGCGTGCCGATTCTCACCCTGCTGTCCCTGTGGACCGCCATCGGCTTTGTCGTCGGCCTGGTGGCCGTCAGTGACCTGTCGATCTGGGCGGCCTTCGGCAGCCTGGTGGTGGGCTGGTGGCTCACCAATGCCCTGCAACGCACCGCCGGCCAACCGGTGATGGCCCTGGGTCGCTCCCTGCTGGAGCGCGCCGCCGGGGTGCCGCTGATCAACGATGGCCGCGCCCTCGAGCAGATGCTGCGCAGCGGTCAGCTCGGTCCCGATCGGGTGAACCCCCAGCCCCTGGACCGATCCGGTCGCCCTTGAGCCGATGCCCCGTCGCCAGCGCCTGCTGCTGCTGCTCCTGGCTCTGTTGCTGGTAGCCCTGCTGCCCGGGGCCGGCCTGCTGCTACACCTGGCCTACAGCGCCCTGCACCACAGCTTCGGCCTGGTGGTGGATCTGATCTCGGTGGGGCTGCTGCTGTTCCTGGTGAGCGCCTTCTTCGCTCCCCTCGAAGCGCTCGGCTGGTGGGCCGGCTGGTTCGGCGAAGAGCTGCGCCCCCCCGACAGTCTCGGTGCGCTGGCGACACCGCTGAGCGGCGATCAGCCGATCCGGCGCTGGGTGGTCTATCTCGATGGCATCGGCCAGGCCTCGATGCAGGCTCTGCCGGAGGGGGAGGACTTCCTGCGCCAACTGGGCGAACGGCTACCCGCCGATTTCGCCATCGTGCGCGGCATCATGCCCTACTCGGTTGTCAATCAGCCGTTGACCGAGAGCCGCTGGCTGGGTCAGTTCTGGCGCTGGGTCGATCGGCTGCGCATCCGCC
>CALPMR020000148.1 GCA_943324725.2 Bordetella parapertussis
AAAGCGCCTCTACGCCGAGTTCAAACAGGCCTGGGCGGCCTGGGAGAGCAACCACAAGGAGCTGCTGCGGGCGGTGAGTGCTCTGGGTAATGCCCCGTTCCCGGCCGCGAACACTCCGATGGGACGCGCAATTTTCACCAGTGCTTCCCAGGAGGTCAACACCTTTCAGGCCGCCACCGATGACATCACCAAAGTCATTGATCTGAACTACAAGCTTGGTTCTGAGGCGGCGATTTCAGGCCAGGAAGACAGCAAAACCTCCCTGTTCTGGTCGATTGTGGCCCTGGTGGCCGCTCCCTCGATCGGCTGGTTCGCCGCCAACTACTTCACCCGCACGATTGCCAAACCCCTCGGCGCCCGCATCACCGAGGTGGTGACGGTGGCTGAAAACGTGGCCGGTGGTGATCTCACCCGCAACCTGCCCGACACCCAGGATGGCGATGAGCTCGGCAAGCTCCAGAACGCCATCCACGTGATGGTCGGCAACCTCAGCAATCTGGTGCGTCAGATCCAGACCTCCGGCGTTCAGATCACCACCTCCACCACCGAGATCGCCGCCTCCGGTAAGCAGCTCGAGGCCACGGTGGCCGAACAGCTGGCCTCCACCAATGAGGTCACCGCCACCGCTCAGCAGATTGCCGCCACCTCGATGAATGTGGTGCGGGCCATGGACGATGTCAAAGTCCAGGCCGTGGACACGGCCGATTCTGCTGCCCACAGCCAGCAGGATCTGGACCAGATGGAGAAGGTGATGCGCGATCTGGTCACCGCCACCGCCGCGATCACCTCCAAGCTGGATGTGATGCACGAAAAGGCCAACAACATCAACACCGTCGTCACCACGATCACTAAGGTGGCCGACCAGACCAACCTGCTCAGCCTCAACGCCGCGATCGAGGCCGAAAAGGCCGGCGAATACGGCACCGGCTTCGCCGTGGTGGCCCGTGAAATCCGTCGCCTCGCCGACCAGACCGCCGTGGCCACGCTCGAGATCGAGCAGATGGTCAAGGAGATGCAGGGAGCCGTCTCGATCGGCGTGATGGAGATGGATCACTTCAGCAAAACCGTCACCTCCGCCGTCGAAGACGTTGTGCGGATCAGTGATCAGGTCGAAGTGGTGATTGAGCAGGTCAAGGGCCTGACGCCCAAGTTCGAAATGGTCGGCCAGAGCATCCAGGAGCAGTCCCAGGGGGCCCAGCAGATCAGTGAGGCGATGCAGCAGCTGAGCCAGGGATCGCAGCAGACCTCCGACGCCCTGCGCGAATCCAATCGGGCGCTGGAAGTGCTCGACGAATCCACCCAGTCCATGCGCACGGAAATCTCCCGCTTCCATGTCGCCAACTAATCTGGACTTTGACCCTGACGTTCTGCACGCACCGGTCAGCACGGAACAGGCGCCATCGCGGCTGAATGATTGCTGGAATCGCATCGGCGTTTTCGGTGATCGCTCCTGTCCGGAGTTGCTCAGCTGCGTGCACTGCCGCAATTGTCAGGTGTATTCGGCGGCAGGCCGCAGCCTGCTGGAGCGCCTGCCGCCCGGCGATTATCTGCAGGAATGGACTGCCGTTCTGGCTGAAACCAAGCGCGGTTCCGAGAGTTCCACCCTCTCGGCCGATGGTTCGGTGGTGCGCAGTGATCAATCCCTCTCGGTGATGATCTTCCGGCTGTCCACCGAGTTGTTTGCCCTGCCGGTGGGTGTGTTTCTGGAGGTGTCGGCGCCATTTGTGGTGCACTCGGTGCCACGCCGCACGAATCAGCTGTTTCTGGGCATGGTGAATGTGCGTGGCGAAATCATGCTGGCCGCCTCGCTCACCAATCTGCTTGGGTTGACGGTTCAGGCCAGCTCCGTCTCCCATGCCGCTGGACGGATGGCGGTGGCCGGAACACCGGAGGGCAAATGGGTGTTCCCGATCGATGAGATCTATGGCATCTATCTGTTCAATCGCGATGATGTCAAGCCGGCACCGGTGGTGATCACCAACGCCGATCATTCCTACGCCTGCGGTGTGTTCCAGTGGCAGAACCGCTCGGTGGCGCTGCTCGATCCTGACCGCATCTTCAGTGTCCTGACCACGGAGATCTCTCCCGCATGAGCGACCATTCTTCCGAAGCGACACCGCTGGAACTCTTCCGCCTCGAACTGGAAGAGCGGGTTGAGCATCTCAACCAGGCGCTGTTGCAGCTGGAGAGCCAGCCAGGTTCAAGGGAAGCCTGTGACCTGGTGATGCGTTCGCTGCACTCGGTCAAGGGTGCGGCCGGCATTGTCGTGCTGCCGGCTCTGGTGAAGGTGGCCCATCGGCTCGAAGATTTCTTCGTGGCCGTCAAGAACGGTGAGGCCCTGCTGGATCAGCAGGCTTTTGCGATCAGTTTCCGCTGCATTGATCTCTTTCAGGATGTCAGTCGGCTCAACGCCGATGACATCCGCGAATGGCTCGCAGCCCGTAGCCCGGAGCTCGATGAGCTGGTGGACTCCCTCAGATTGATCCTTCCCGAGGGCAGTGTTGCCAGTCCGGCGCCGCGCAGTGCCACGGCCGAAATCGACAACCCCTTCCAGAGCAACCACGACAGCAACGCCTTCACCCCGTCGGCCTCTGATCGGGTGGTGCGCGTTGAGGCCGAAAACCTCAATCGCATCATGGCGCTCTCCGGCGAAATGCTGGTGGAGGCCAAGTGGTTGCAGCCCTTTGCCGATTCGCTCAGCCTGCTCAAGGACCGCCAGAAGGATCTGCAGTCGACGATCGAAGCGCTGCGGCTGCAGCTCGCCGAGTCCGGCCAGACGGCCAGCCTCGAGCTGGTCGAAAAGGTCCGCAGCAAGGAGCGCGAGTGCCGCGAGACCCTCACCGAGCGCCTGGGGGAACTGGAGCTCTATGCCCTGCGCACCACCAACCTCTCCTATCGCCTCTACCGCGAGGTGATCGGCTCCAACATGCGGCCGTTCTCCGATGCGATCGTCGCCTTCCCGCGCATGGTGCGCGATCTGGCGATCAGTCTCGGCAAGCAGGTGCAGCTGGAGGTGGTGGGCAAGGGCACCCTGGTCGATCGCGACATCCTGCGCAAACTCGAATCGCCCCTCACCCATATCCTGCGCAACGCCGTTGATCACGGCATCGAGCTGCCCGACGATCGCCTTGAAGCGGCCAAAGCCAGCCGCGGCACGATTCGGATTGAAGCCCTGCATCGCGGCGGCATGCTCTCGATCACGATCAGTGACGACGGCATGGGGGTGCGCTTTGAGGAGGTGCGCCAGAAGCTGGTGGCCCAGGGGCTGTTCAGCACTGAAGACGCGGAGGCACTTTCTGAAGCCGAACTCTGCGAGCATCTCTATCAACCGGGCTTCTCCACGGCCCAGGCGGTGACCGAGGTCTCCGGCCGGGGGGTGGGTCTCGATGTGGTGAGTTCGATGGCCAACGAGGTGGGCGGCACGGTGCGCTTCACCTCACTGCCGGGTGAAGGCACCAGCATTCACTTCCAGCTGCCGCTGACGCTCTCGGTGGTGCGCACCTTGCTGGTGGAGATCGCCGGTGAGCCCTATGCCTTCCCGCTGGCGCGGCTGGATCAGATTGTGGCGATTGAAACCGCCGACATCAGTGTGATGGAAGGGCGGGAATGTTTCTTCCTCGATGGTGTTTCAATCGGGCTGATCTCCTCCCGCCAGGTGATGCATTTTCCCGAAGCTCCCCAGAGCGACGGCCCGATTCCGGTGGTGGTGATCAGTGATCACGCCAAGGTCTATGGCGTCGTCGTTGATCGCTATCTCGGTGAGCAGGATCTGGTGGTGCGTCCGCTCGATCCCCGGCTCGGCAAGGTGGCCAATGTCAGCGCCGCCGCCCTGATGGGTGACGGCCAGCCGATCCTGATCGTCGACACCGTCGATCTGGTGCGCTCGATCGATTCGCTGCTGCAGAACTCCGGTCTGCAGAGCCAGTCGGCCCGCAAGCCCGCCAAGCAAGGCCAGCGCATCCTGATCGCCGACGACTCCCCGGTGGCGCTGGATCTGCAGTCACGGCTGGTCAGCTCCCGGGGCTACACGGTCGATCGGGTGGTCAATGGCATGGAGGCCTGGAAGGCGATCCGCAACGGCAACTACCAACTGCTGGTCACCGATGTCGAGATGCCGGAAATGGACGGCATCGCCCTGGTTCAGACCCTGCGCAAGGAGCCCCGCTTCAAACATCTGCCGATCATCATCTCCTCCTCCCGCGATGCCGAACAGGATCGCCTGCACGGCATGGAGGCTGGCGCTGACTACTATCTTGTCAAGAGCAGTTTCCAGGACGAGACCCTGTTGGATGCCATCAACCAACTGATCGGACCAGCTTGAGGATTGCCATCGTGAATGACCTGGCCCTGGCGGTCACGTCGATTCGCCGGGTGCTTGAGCATGAGGGGCGCCACAGCGTCGCCTGGGTGGCGCGTGATGGTCAGGATGCTCTGGCCCGTTTCGTTGCCGATGAGCCCGATCTGGTGCTGATGGATCTGTTGATGCCCATTCTCGATGGCGTCCAGACCACCAAGCGGATGCGGGAGCTCTCGAAGTGCCCGATCCTGCTCGTCACCGCCGATGCGGGGCGTTCTTCGGGGCTGATCTTTGAGGCCATGGGCCACGGGGCCCTCGATGTGGTGAATGTGCCGGTGCTCACCGAGCCGCCGGCCGAGAGCGGCCGCCAGTTGCTGCAGAAGATCGCCACGATCGAGCGCCTGCAGGGCCGGACCGGCTCCGTGCCCCGTCCGGCCCGCCCCGGGGCCGGGGCCACACCGGTGGCCCGCCGCCGTCCGCCCCTGATCGCCATCGGCTCCTCCACCGGCGGCCCCAAGACCCTGGCCACGGTGCTCGCGCCCCTGCCCCGCCAGATGGCCAATGCGGTGGTGGTGGTGCAGCACATCGATGCCCAGTTCGCACCCGGGCTGGTGAGCTGGCTCGATGGCCAGATCGGCTTGCCGGTGCGCGGCGCCGAAGCCGGCATGGTTCCCCAGGCCGGCACCGTTTCGGTGGCGATCAGCAACGACCATCTGGTGATTCAGGCCGATGGCCGTTTCGCCTACCAGCCTGAGCCGCTCGAAGAGCCCTATCGCCCTTCGGTGGATGTCTTCTTTCGCAGCCTGGTCAAGCACTGGCGCGATCCCGGTCTGGCGGTGCTGCTCACCGGCATGGGCCGCGATGGCGGCAAGGGGATGCTGGAATTGCGCCGCAGCGGCTGGCACACGATCGCCCAGGATGAGGCCAGCTGCGCCGTCTATGGCATGCCCAAGGCGGCCGTGGAACTCGGCGGCGCCATCGAAGTGCTGCCGCCGGAGGCGATCGCCAGGAGCCTGGGCCAGCGGCTGGCCCGCTAGGAGCCTGGCCCGCCAGGAGACTGGCCCGCCAGGAGGCAGCGGCAGCCATCAGGTTTGTTGCCGCTGGTACTGACAAACGATGGTTGTCAGTATAAAAAAACACCGTGATTCTGTCTCGATCTGCCGACCCCCTACTCACCCATGACGTCGATGGTGTTTGATTCAGCCCAGGCCGTGCTGCAATGCCGGGAGTTGGAATTGCTCTTCCGGCTGTTCGATGCCGATGGCGATGGCCGGATTTCCCCCGGGGAAACGCAGCGGGCCCTGGCCAACCTCAGCGACATCATCGCCGCCCAGGAGAGCGACGCGTTGTTGGCGATGGCCAGTCGGGATGGCCATCTTGATCTGCACGACTTCACCGTCTGGGCGATGGGTCAGGGCGGCTTCGACCTCAGCGGCAACCTGCGCGCGATCTTCGATCTGGTCGACAGCGATGGCAGCGGCTGCCTCAGCCTGGAGGAGATGGCCGTGATGCTGTCGATCTTCGAGGAGAGCCTCGAAGCGCAGCATCTCGATTCCCAGCGTCTGGCGGCCCTGATGGCGGCCCATGACGCCGATGGCAGCGGCACGATCACCTATGACGAATTCCTGAATCTGTTGCTCAGTGATGGCCAGCTGGCCATCTCCCTGGCTGATCTCAAGCGCCTCAAGAAAACGCTGATTCATTACAACAGCGGCAGCCGTTCCTCGAAGATCGCTCTGGTGGAGGTGGATTGCGATCTCGGCGCCGGCATCCCCGGGGCCGGTTCGGGCATCGAGCTGCTCAAGCAGGCGGCCCAGCGGCAGCAGGATCTGCGCCGCATTCGCGATCAGCTGATCGAAGAGATCAGCCAGCAGCAGCAGCCCCGGGCCCGCGCCAGCGAGATCGGGGCTGGCGACCGCACCCCCCATGCCCGTCACATCGGCGAGATTGCCCGGGTGATGGCTCAGGCGGCCGAGCTGGTCGCCAGCAGCCGGGAGCGGGGCCTGTTTCCGGTGGTGCTGGCCGGGGATCACTCCACCGCCGCCGGCACGATCGCCGGACTGCGCCGTGCCCATCCGGACAGCCGCATCGGTGTCGTCTGGATCGATGCCCATGCCGACATCCACTCCCCGTACACCACCCCCTCCGGCAACATGCACGGCATGCCGCTGGCGGTGGCCACCGGCCACGACAACGCCCACCACGCCATCAACGAGCCTGCGGCCGGCACGACCGAATTGTGGAGCTGGTGCCAGGCGCTCACCGGCACCGGTCAGCCGGCGATCCTGATGCGCGATCTCATCTACGTCAGTGTCCGCGACACCGAAGCGGCCGAGGAGGCGACGATCCGCGACCACGGCCTGCCGATCGTCAGCACCGAGGAGGTGCGGCGCATCGGCCCTGAGGCGGCCGCCCGGCGCTGCCTCGATTACCTCGCCGATTGCGATCTGATCTACGTCAGCTTCGATGTCGACAGCATGGATGCCACCGTCTTCAAGGGCACGGGAACGCCGGTGCTGGGGGGGCTCTGGGCCCAGGAAGCCCTGGAGATCAATCGCACCCTGCTGCGGGATCCGCGCGTCTGCTGCTGGGAGATCTGCGAGATCAATCCCCATCTCGACACTCTCAACTCCCTGGCGGAGGTGTCTCTCGGCATTTATCAGGGGGTGCTGGAGGTGCTGGAGGAGCGCCTGTCCACCAACGCCTGAGCGCGCCTGGGGCCTGCTGCCCAGCGGCTTGCTGCCCAGCGGCTGCTGCCCAGCGCCTCCCGCGTCTGTCTGTCTGAAACGTCCTGCGGCCGCGCCATGGTTCCCGCTTCTTCACCCCTGCTGGCCCACGAGCTGCTGCAGGGCTTTCTGGCTCCCCACGCCCCGGCCGCGACGCGCCTGGAGCGGCTGCTGCCCAGCAGCGGCACCCTGCCGGGCATCACTCGTCTGGGGGGCGATCACCCCCTGGCCCACAGCCTGGTGGGCTGGCTGCGCAGCTGCGGCCAGGTGCTCTTCATCAACAATCCCCTCAGTGGCCTGCTGCTGCTGCTGGCGATGGCGCTGCAGTCGTTCTGGGCCGCGGGTCTGACCCTGGTGGCCATCGCCGCGGCCCACCTCGTCGCCCGGCTCAGCGGCGCCGATCGCCAGGCGCGGCGCAATGGCATCTACGGCTTCAATGGCGCCCTGGTGGGCAGTGGTGTGGCCGCCCTGGCCGATCTCGCTCCGGC
>CALPMR020000149.1 GCA_943324725.2 Bordetella parapertussis
CGATGATCCTCGCCGTCAAAAAACTCGTCCATACGCAGGAACGAGCGAATCATGTCCGGCTCCTCGAGGCGCCACCAGTATTGAATACCGTTGCAGCCTTCTTCCACCGGCACCAGAGCAAGAGAGAGTCGCTCGATCGGCAGCATGGCGGTGCGCAGTTGCTGGATGGCTCTCACCAGAAAATCTGAAGGAATCGCCATCGGCGCCGATTCGTCCGTGCCGATGACCGCCCACTCAAGCGACACCCTTTTCAACGCAACTCTGAGGGGATCCAAACGGGGCAGAGGCGCTGCGGAGCGGAAATGAACCCCAATCTAAGCCCATGAGGCTGTTTCCCCAACAGGAACGTGCGGCAGCGATGCAAGCACCTTGATTGCCGGCACAGGTGTGATGGATTTGTTTAGGGGGCAAATCCAGTAGACTCAGGTTGGCAAGGATGTTAGTTTTCAATTTCAAGTGAATCAATTATGGCCCTCACTTGATCCTTATGGGAGGGAGTCTGAATGGCTCCAGAGCTAATGCTATGGTATGGCGCCAGACTATTAAACCAGGCACGTCGCTAGCTTGCCTGAACAGGCTGACCTAAGATCTGCGTGAGCACCTATGGTTCAACCCCTGAAGTTCTTGATGCCGATCTGAAGTCGCCTGTCATCTCAGGCTATGCCTGGGCAACTCGCTCCTGGTTCGCGCCAGTCTGAGATCATCAGCTTCCACAGCTGCTGAACTCTGCTCTCTGGCATGAGAATTCAGCAACGCTGCAGCCAGTACCAGTGCCCCTGGCCACGCCGAGGCTAACGATCAGTCCGCCATTATTTTGCTGTGGGATTGATCCATTAAAGTGGATCTAGATGATAATGCTGATCAGTTTCTTCTTCCCGATGAAGAGTTTATGCCTTGTCGCCATATCGATTGACAATTGGCTGGATTGGCCGAAGTCTTCTCGGCTGTATTTCCTTCTTGAGTTGGCTGTCTTCTCAACTGTGTCAGTGCCAGTAGCTCGCTGAATCGTCGGGTTGAGAAGGGCTCTGTCCCGTGGGTATCGGCTTTGCAAGGCTGTGCTCTGGGGTGGGATGAATCGCCTGGCTGCTCGCAGTCAGCGGCTTGTCTGGAGCCTCGCCTGCAACAGGCAGGGTCACATGCAAACCAGGTTGACTGGGTCGCTGGCGATCATTAAGTGTCACGATTGTATTGGCGGGCGAAATGGGTGAAAACCGCGCATTTGCGCTCTATTGGCTGCAAGGATAATCGGGAGTTTTCTCATGTACTCCTGACTTTCTGTGCAGAGATTGGCCAGTAGAGGCTTGCTGATAGTGATTTGTCAATAGAAATTAGAACAGGGGATTTTGTGCTTGGAGGAGTTTTCTTTCCGTCCAGGTTTGGCCTGCAGCTGGAGTTGCTGGGAGGGAGGCCTTCCAGGTGATTCAAGCGGATGAAGCTACCTGCAGCTGGATCGTTCCATTTCAATACAGCCGCAGCCGCGGCTGATCAAGGAGATCTCTGTTCTGTTGAGGCCCCCCAGCTCGGCAAACATCAACGTCAGCTCGGCCTTGTGGCGCTCGGGTTCCGAACGGCGAGAAGGGTCAGGCACGAAGCCTGCTGGCAGGATTGCCCGTTGGCAAGCTTCGATGTGGGGATTGGAGGTGCGGAGCCAAAAAATCAGTAAGAATCGCCAAGACAGTGCGTATGAGTTGATATCAGAGCCCAGTGATCTCTAAACAAACTGATACCAGAAGCCAGTGCTATCCAGGTCATCCGAAGGTGAAACCGGATTCAGGTTGATCGCTACTGATCCCTCCCAGTCCATTGGCAGCTCACCTCAAGCCTCTGCGGCTAGGATATTTGCCGTGATGAGTTCGGTCACAGGGATCCGATGACCACTGCCCCCAGACATGCCGATGGGGCAGGTTCAATCACTGCTATCCGTTCGTCCAACCAAAGTCTGGCTCTGATCAGCGCAGTGCTGACTGCTCTCAATGATCAGACGGTTGAGTCCAGTGCCGCGGCGATCGGACACCTCACCGAGGCACTTGATGCTGATCTGGGTGTCTTGCTGAATGGCGGCAGGGTGGAGGTGATCGTCGGTCTGAAGGCGATCGCCCCAGAGGTTCTCACCCAGGCTGCCCTCAGTCAGCCCGGAACGCTGCGCGTGGACAACGAGCTGGTGCTGCAGGCCTGCTGGCAGCCTCTCAGGGCAGGTCCGATCCTGCTGCTCGGCCGCAGGCAGGATCCCTTCAATCCCGAGGAACAGCAGCTGCTGCAAACCATCGCTCACGCTTTTGAGCTCTACTCCCAAACCAGCCAATTCTTGCTCGAGGAGCGGCAGGCCAGGCATGAAGCCATCGAGGAAGCGCGCCGGGACACCCTCACTGGCTTGCCGAATCGGGCTCGGGCCATGGAGCAGTTGCGGTATCAACTTGTCGATGCGGGTGGTGGTTCAGGAGGCGGGCCAAAGGCGGTGCTGTTCATCGATCTCGACAACTTCAAGCAGATCAACGATGCCCATGGTCATGCAGTCGGTGACTATTTTCTGATTACGGTCAGCAAGATTTTGTTGAGTTTGGTTGGCGTCAATGATCTGGTGGCTCGATTGGCTGGTGACGAATTCATCATCATCACCGAAGAGTCCCACGATGGTGTGGCACGAAGGCTGGCCGACAGCATCATTGCGGAGATCTCCAAGCCGATGACAATCGGCTCCATTGTTCTCAGCCATTCGGCTTCGATCGGCATCGCCATTGCCGAAGCGATGGATCGGGCAGAAACGCTGATTGAAAATGCCGATCTGGCCATGTATCAATCCAAGCAGCTTGGTCGTGGCCGCTCCACCAACTTTGACCATCAATTGCGCACCACGGCGAAAACCAAGGCCCATCTGGAAGAAGCCCTCAAGCAGGCTGTGATCAATGGCCAGATTCGATGTCACCTGCAAACCATCGTCAGCCTGCCTGATCAGCAGATCATCGGTTTTGAGGCCCTGGCCCGCTGGCATGACCCCAAGCGTGGATTGATCTCACCGGCGGATTTCATCCCAATTGCCGAAGCCAGCAGCTTGATCACCGAGATTGATGCTCTGATCATTCATCAGGCTTGCCAGACCTTGGCGGATTGGCAGGCCCTGGGCCTGGCAGAAGGTCTGCATGTCTCTGCCAATCTTTCTGCCAGAAGCCTGAACGATCAACGGATTGCTAACCAGATCGAAGCCTCCCTGGCCAGCACTGGCATACGCAGTGATCGGCTCTATATCGAGATTACGGAAACGATGCTGGTCGAAAATTTGGATACCGCCGCTCGTACTCTGGAGAAACTCAGATGCCTTGGCATTCGCCTGGCCATCGACGATTTTGGCACCGGCTACTCCTCTCTGCGTTATCTGAAACAACTGCCCGTGGGTTTCCTGAAGATTGATCAATCGTTTATTTCGGGACTGGGTGATAATCAACAAGATGACGTGATCGTGTCGGCCGTTATCCGTATGGCGATGGCTCTTGGTCTGCAGGTGATTGCTGAAGGGGTCGAAACTGAAGATCAGTCGCGACTACTGAGTGAACTCGGATGCCACTTCGCCCAGGGTTATTTCTTCGGTCGCCCCAGTGATCCGGCCAGCATGCACAAGCTGCTCACCGATCAGAGGGTCACTAGGGTTGAAACCGCAGCCCAGCCATCACCGGTCTGAGGCTCCCGCTCACCCTCTCAGGCCATCAGCGCCTGAGAATCAGGATCTTCTTGCCCGGGAGGCACAGTTGCGGATCCTTGATCACCTCGTGGTCGACCGCGAGGATCTCACTGGCTTGCGCCCTCCACCCCAGCTCCCGATCGACGATCCCTAGGTCCTGCTCCGCCAGTACCTGGAGGTCGCTGGCCGGGCTCCAGGCCTCGACAGTGGCCTGCTGCTCGGCCGGCTGTGACTGGCTGCGGAACTGGGCTGGGCGAGTGTCTACTGTTTCAACAGAGTTGGCAGAGCCGTTTCCCGCTCTGGCCGGTTGGGGGGCTTGCCCGGGAGTTGGTCATGGCTGCTGAGGGTGGGGGTCAGGGATCTCGAGTTGGGGCAGGCCAGCCAGGCCTCGTGGAAGCGACAGGCCGTCGTGATCCCGCCGCGTGGTGAGGCTCAATGAAGCTAGAGAAGTAACAGAGATGAGTATAGATGAGTTATTCAAGTGGTTGCATGGCAAAATCGCCCACAAGCCTCGCTGCAATTGCAACAAAGCTCGCAATCTCTTTCTCATTATCATCGATGCGAAGTGCCAACTGTCGTAGCAGGCTGCGGCTGAATTCCGGCGATGTTTGCAGCAGGCTTTCGAACCGCTCCGTTGTAAATACGAGCAATTGAACCGGTTCCTCTTCGGCTCTGACCTCCGCCCTGCGATGGTGGTCTGCGAAGTAAGCCACGTCACCTATCGAATCACCTGGATGCAGCCTGGCCACTTCAATGGGCTGACCATTGGGCGCGGAACCGCTTAAGACCTGGCATTGGCCTTCCAGCAGAATCGCGACCAGATCAGCGGGATCCCCGACCTCAAACAGTGGAGCCCAGGGCTCCAGTTGCAGCAGCTGGCCCCATCGCACCATGCTGAACAGTGCAGCTGGAGATAGTCCTGCCGCAAGAGGAACCTTCAGCAATCGCCTCAGCAGATCAGGTTCCTCGCAGCTCTCGTCGAAATTGGCGAGTCCCAGGTTGGACAGGTTCGTTGCACCAGCTCGTGGTTGACGCAGCAGCGCCTCAGCCCTCTGTGGCGCGCGCTTGCCCTGCACCCAAAGGACCCAGCGTGCCGTATCAGGATCGGGATCATTCCAGAGGGAATCGATCACATCTGCTGGATCAGGTAGATCACTAAGCATATTTAAATTGCCGGGATTGAAGGCTGGTCCAATAGCTTGTTCACGACGATGTAGCTCGCCCAGTACTGTGGTGGGAAAGTGATGGAGCAGTTGCTCAAATTGCAGGCGCACAGGTTCTTGGGGCGAGATTGCAACGAGACCAGGCTGGAGGGCAATGTAAATACTGCTAATCCGGCGATCCATCACAGGCAGCAAGGGATTGAGCAGTGGCTCAAGCTTCGCCGCGTCAGCCAGGCTCAACCTCGCCGCGATTTGCTGGCTGAGCAATCCAACATCTCTTGCTAAATTTTGAACGGCAAAATCGGATGTAGGTCCAAATTTGGCGAGAAGCTCCTGCCAGCTGACGTCATCGAGACTGAACTGGCGACGGATCTTTTCCAAGCTTTCATGTTGGTTCGGATTACTCAAGATATCCTGGGGGTTACTGCTGCCTTGTAGTAGATCGAGAAGGGTTTGTGAGGCGGCCTGCTGACGCAAGCTGCGGCTGTCCAACTGAGGTTGATCGAGATCCAGGATGCGGGGATCACTGATGGCCAGCTCTCGGATAGCTGCGTAATGATCCTCCCCTACAAGAGCCAAAGACTGTCGCAGCTCCTCAAGTTGCACCAAGGACTCTGCGCGCTCCAGACGTCCCGAACTGAACAGGTCCTGTAGGACCGAGCGATAGATTTGTCGTTTGGTCTCGCCTACTTGGGCTGGCAGCACCTTGGCCAGGGTGTAGATCTCCTGAGGCGATAGATCACTCAGCCTCCGCCCTTCAAGATGCTGGTCCAACTGGGGCAGGATTTTGGCGAGCTGCTTGCGCAGACTGTTGCTGGTGCTTTCGCGGGTATAGGTACTGCGATCCCGGAACCAGCCTCGATACAGCCACATGCCGCTGGCACCAAGCACCAGCGAGCGGATCAACTGACCAGTAACGCCACCGAAAGCACCCATGGAGGGGTCGGCAAACCAGAAAAACCCGTTGACTGCAGTAAAGCTGGCCAGCAAGCGTGTGCGGTGGCGGGCACAATCCCTTGCCAGATCCCCTGGCAGCGCCTTGCTGAGCTGACGCAACATCACCCGGTCGATGGTAGTGAACGTCGCCACTGAGAGGAACCCTCCCAGCACCAGCAGGGCTGGTAATGAGAACAAGCGAGGTAAGCTGATGCCAAAACTATCGGGTAATGGCGATAAAATTAGCGAGATAGCTCTGCTATCGTAGGCCCACATGCCACTACGTAGATAGTCAACCGCGCCACGAGATTCGTTCTGGACAAGCAAGAAGAAGCCGACAGCCAGACCAGGATAGGAATACCAGGCCCATTGCAAACCTGGTTTGTTGGATAAGTTTTGCCAGTAGGCTCGCTCCGAATCAATATCGATGCAGGGCGATTGGCAAGCCACGCAGGCGCTCGATTCCTTGCCGCTTGGGCTGGCGCTGCGACACATCGATTGGGTCAGTGGGGAGCCAGTCTGCAGTTGGGCGGATGTGCCGAGCAGGCTGCGGGGACCTGTGACCAGGGTCTGCACCGGGGCCATTGGACAAAAGTATTGACACCAGGCCTTGCCGGCGTAGGCCCATCCCACCACCAAAGCCGCGATCAAAGTGACAATCAGGAACAACCCCAGAGCCAGGGGGTTGCTGTTGACCACCAACAATCGCAGGCTCAGCCCAGTGATGAACAGTCCCCATTGCAACTGGACATGGTGCCGGGCCAGCCATGAGTTGGCTTCGACCTTGACCACATCTCGTCGCCCTCCCTTCCCCAGCACCGTGCGCTGCAGGCCGAGGGCGCGGAAAACCTGAGAGACGAAGGCCAGTGGGCAAATCCGGCGCCACAGCTCATGGCTGAATAACACCAGCATCAGCACACCGAGAGGCACCACGAGGGCCCAAAAAATTTGATTGCCTTCGTGGTGATGGCATTGGCGCAGACCGCCGCAGTGATCGATATCGAAGGGCCAGGGATCCCAGCCCGGTACGAGCATTGTGAGAATCAAGCCAGACCAGCCGGCCAGCAGGGCCCATCGGGTCAGATGGGCATGACGTTCGGACCAGGTGCCGATGGACAGCATCAAGCAAGCCCGCAGGCCAGACGGAGTGCTCTCAGCATAAATGCTGCTTAAAAGAGGCGAAAACACATATCCTGAGTTCGTGCGGCGGCATGCCGTTGTAGGTGTTTGCAGATCAATCAGCTCAAGAGACTGTCTTTCGTAGGCATTGGTGGGTTTACGGCTCAAGACGACGCCTCGGTGTCTTTCCGGTCAGCAAGCAGCCCGCTTTGGCCACAGTTGGCCTGTCTGCTAGGCATTGGTTCTACCCTTTGGCGCACACCTCTGGGCACCGGGCTGTTCAAGCTGCCACCATCATGTGCTACTCCTGCCGTGATGGCTGCGCCAAGAGAATCTTGCCCAGGCGGATCAGGGTGGAAGCGATCACATCCAGGCCATGGGCGTAGGCTTCTCGAAGAGAAGGAGTTGACGGCACTGACGTTGTCGTGGCCGCGCAGTTGGAACTGGCGCAGTCTGCCGAATGCCTTGAGCCAACCAAATAGCTTCTCAAGCCCCTGGCGGCTATTGCTCGATTTGGTGTAGCACCACGTGGCGGCTGCTGCGGCCATCGTTCGCTGAACCGGCGCTGCGTGCAGTGTTCTGCTCCAGATGGGGAGTGACACCGATCC
>CALPMR020000150.1 GCA_943324725.2 Bordetella parapertussis
GCGGCGGAAGTCTGCGGTCTTGGCCGCGACAACGCTCCTGAAACCAGCCCGGTCACCGCCAGCCAGGCCGCCGGAGCCCCGACGGCACCTGGAGGCCCGGCGCCGCAGTGGCAGGCCCTCGAAACCGGGGCTGGCTGGCGGCTGGGGCGTGGCGTGGTGCTGCCCGCCGGCGCCCCCCTGCCGGCCGAGCTGGCCGAGCGGCGCCCCCTGATGGCCGAGGAAGCCGAGCGCTGGCGTGTCAGTCAGGGGCGACCGGCGACCCCAGGCGAAATCAACGCCGACACCAATCCCATTGAACTGGGACTGGCGGCGCGGGTGAGCCTGGGCAAGGGCTGCTATGTGGGCCAGGAAACCCTGGCCAAACTCGCCACCTACGACGGTGTGAAACAACAACTGCGGCGCTGGTACGCACCGGCACCGGTCACCGGGGCGACGGCGCCTCTGGCCCCTGGCTCGACCCTGCGGACTGCCGAGGCCGAACGGGCCGGCACGATCACCTCCAGCCTCGAACTGGCGAACGGCCAGGGCTGGATCGGCCTGGCCCTGGTGCGGCGTCTGGCCCTGGAGGCACCACAGCTGCTCGCCGGCGAAGGGGCCGAGGCGATCGAACTGCGGATCTCCATGCCCCCCTGCTTCGTGCCGCCGCCCATCGGGGCCGGCGGCGGCAGCTGAGGGCCAAGGCTGGCCGAGGGTTCAGGGCCGCTCCTGTTCCAGCAGCCAGCGCGCCACCATCCAGGTGGCGCGGCAGTCGTCGCGGTTGTAGAGGAAAATCCGGCCCAGCTGCCGGCGGCCGCGCTGGGGCTGGCGACCACCCTGGCGCCACTGGCGCCACCACAGCAGGCAGCGGGCACCATCGACGCCGCTCTGACTCCAGCGGAAGCCGCGCCAGCCAGCCACCGCCTTGAGCCCATAGCTGTTCACCGGCAGCAACCAGTGGCGCCGCAGCCGCTGATGCACGTCGATCAGGCGGGCGCGCAGGCGGTTGCGCTCCGCCTCACTCACCCCCTGGCGCTCGGCCAGCCGCAGCAGGCCCACCGATTCGGTCTCGCCGTAATGGAGCACGGGCCAGTCGGGATAGCGGGCCAGCAGGCGGGCCAGCCGGCGCCAGAGCCGCGCCTCACCGTGTTCATAGAGCGACAGCAGGGGCTGGTAGTGGCCGGCACCCGGGCCGCTGGGGGGCAGCAGGGCCTCGGGCCAGCGGCCATCGGCGCCGCGCTCGAGCCGCAGGAAGCCATGCAGGAAATCGTCGCGGGCATCGGGATCGGACTCGATGTCGTAGAGCAGCACCCCCGGTGCCGCCGCCAGCTCCGGCAGGGCGGCGCTCCAGGCTTCATCGGGCTGGGCCGGGGTGCCATCGGCGCCGCGGCGGCGTGGCTCGCCGCCCGCCTGCACCAGGGCCTGGGCCACCAGCTGGGCCGCCACCTCGCGATGCTGCTCGCCGTGCACCGCCAGGGCGTCGGCCAGCTGCTCCGGATCGGCCGCCGCCAGCTCGGCCAGGCTGCGCACCCCCAGGTCCAGCAGCAGATCGCGCCGCTTGCCGCCGACGCCGCTCACCTCACTGAGATGGCCTTCGGCGGCGGCCTCCGCATCGCAGAGGGAGCGCCAGCTGCAGAGCGTGCATTTCTTGCGATCGTTCACCAGCGGCGGTGGTGCTGGCCGCTCCAGATCCTGGGCCAGGCGCTCGAGGCTCTCCTCCAGCTGGCGCTGCAGGCCGGCGTTCAGCGGCAATGTTTCGAGTTCGAGCCGGCGGTCGCCGCCGGCCACCACCAGCGCCTCGGGCACCGCCGCCTGCTGGTGCTCCGCCAGCAGGCGGCCCCAGAGGGCGAGCTGCAGCCGGTGTTCGCGGGTGAGTCGCCGGCCCTGACGGGCCAGCACCGGCCGGTAGGCGTACTCACCCCAGCGGCTCTGCCCCGGCAGTCGCTGCAAGAGCGAGGGATGGGCTTCGAGCTCCAGGCCTCCGGGGCCGCGGCCAAACAGACGCAGGCCCATGACGCCGGCGGCACCGTCCCGGCAGGCGGCTTCGCCATGGCCGGGACGGCTGGGCAGCAGGCTCTGGAAGCTGCGCAGCTGATCGTCGAGGGCCAGGGCCCGATGGGCGCTCCACTGGCGCCGCTCCTGATGCCCGTGGCGATCCAGCCAGGCCCGGCGCTTGCAGCGCAGCCAGCTGCGCAGCAGGCGGTCGGTGAGCGGCGAAGAAGCCATGGCCGCAGGCTAGGAGGCACGGTGGCCGGAACGATCGACGCCTAAGCGCGCAGGACCTGAGCCCATGGCGGCACGCTCAGGCGTTGTCGCTGGAGGTGCCTCCAGACCCGAGGCGACGCCACCAGGAGCCAGCAGGCCGGCAGCTTGGCGCCAAGGGGCTGGGCACGGTGCATCGGGCCCGTGGGCCGATTCCCCTGGCTGAACCGGCCGCCCGGCGCTGGGGTGGCCTGCCCGGAGGCCGGCACCCGGCCATGGCGCGGGCCTCCGCCGGCCAGCTACAAGCAAGCCAGATCGACGTCGCCTTCCCCATGGCCTCTGCCCCCTTGCCCCTGGAGGCCAGCCCGATCGCCTTCGGCACCGATGGCTGGCGCGGCATCCTCGGCGTGGACATCACCGTCGAGCGCCTGCTGCCGGTAGCGGCGGCCGCCGCCCGGGAGCTGGCCCACAGCGCCCCGGCCGGTCTGGACAGCCGTGAGGTGGTGATCGGCTACGACCGCCGCTTCCTGGCACCGGAGCTGGCCGCGGCGATCGCCGCAGCGGTGCGCGGCGCCGAGCTGGTGCCGCTGCTGTCCGAGTGCCCCACGCCGACGCCCGCCTCCAGCTGGGCGGTGGTGGAGCGCGGTGCCCTGGGCGCTCTGGTGATCACCGCCAGCCACAACCCGCCCGAGTGGCTGGGCCTGAAGATCAAGGGGCCGTTCGGCGGCTCGGTGGAGGGGGAGTTCACCACCCGGGTGGAGCGGCGCCTGGCGGCCGGCGGCATCACCGTGCCGATCAACGGCGACACCGAGCGCTTCGATGCGATGGGCACCTACGTGGCGGGCCTGCGGGCCAAAGTCGACACCGGCGCCCTGGCGACAGGCCTGGAACGCCTGGGGCTGCGGGTGATCGTCGATCCGATGCACGGCTCGGCGGCCGGGGTGCTGCCGGCGCTGCTGGGGGAAGGGGCGGTGTCGTCCGGCGTGATCGACGAGATCCGCTCCAACCGTGACCCCCTGTTCGGCGGCCATCCGCCCGAGCCGCTGGCGCCCTACCTGGCGGAGCTGATCGAGCAGGTGCGGGCCTCGACGGCGGCGGGCAAGCCAGCGATGGGCATCGTCTTCGATGGCGACGGCGATCGCATCGCCGCGATCGATGAGAACGGCCGCTTCTGCAGCACCCAGCTGCTGATGCCCCTGTTCATCGACCATCTGGCCCGGGCCCGCGGCCTGCCGGGCACGGTGATCAAGACCGTCAGCGGCTCCGATCTGATGGCGCTGGTGGCGGAGGACCTGGGCCGCACCGTGATCGAGATGCCGGTGGGGTTCAAATACATCGCCGCCGCGATGCTGGCCGGTGAGGTGCTGGTGGGAGGTGAGGAATCGGGTGGGGTGGGCTTTGGCATGCATCTGCCCGAGCGCGATGCCCCGTTCGCCGCCCTGCTGCTGATCGAGGCGCTGGTGGAGGGCGGTGTGCCCCTTGGCCAGCGCATCGATGCCCTGCAGGCGCGCTGCGGCGGTGCCGCCGCCTACGACCGCCTCGACCTGCGCCTGCCTGACATGGCGGCCCGCAGCCGCCTGGAGGCCCACCTGGCCGAGGCGCCGCCGACGCTGGTGGCCGGGGCGCCGGTGCTGGAGGTGATCACCACCGACGGCGTCAAGCTGCGGCTGGGGCCGAACCATTGGCTGATGCTGCGCTTCTCCGGCACCGAGCCGCTGCTGCGGCTCTACTGCGAGGCCCCCGGTCCGGTGCGGGTGGCCGAGGTGCTCGACTGGGCGCGGCAGCTGGCGGAGAGCGGTGGTACCACGACTTGAGACTCACCTACATTCTCTGGCCAGATTGATTATCCAAGTCATTACTTCGGCATGAACAACGGCGTGGACTATAAGAACTCCCTGAGGGTGAAAGGCCTGGGTACAGTGACTTTTCAGAAAGTCGGGGATATGACCGCCGCTGAGCTCAATGCAGAGTTGAGTAAGAAAAGCATCCTCACCTCAAACCCTCCCGTCAGCACCTATGACTACTTCAATGAGAACGGGGCTGCAACCCCCTTCGTCCCAGGGGAAATAGGGGCCAGAAATGGCATTGACTTCTACCGGCTGACCTATCAAACCAGGATCCCAGAAAACAATCGGTCCTACAACGTCTCGGGACTTCTGGCCATACCCAGGCTGCGGCAGCCCAAGACCATACCCGGGTTGCCGCCGAACATGGCCATACCCGGGTTGCCGCAGCCCAAGCCCGTTCCCATGTTCTCCTGGCAGCACGGAACACTTTTAGACTCCAACGAGGCGCCGTCTTCGCTGATCAAGAATGACAAAATCCAACGGAGCCCCTACGGCATTCCCAGAAGCGCAGAAACCTTCCTGAATGTGGTTCGGGTCGCGGGAAATGGTTACATTCTTGCCGCAGCTGATTACATCGGCAATGGCGTGTCCAAAACCACCCAGGCCTACGCCGTCAAGGGAGCCACGCAGCAGACTACCGCCGACATGCTGAAAGCATCCAACGCGGTCTTGCGGAAGCTCGGCGTCACTCCAGGCCCGCGGTTTAATGGCGGCTGGTCCCAGGGCGGCCTGAACACGCAATGGCTTACCAGCAAGCTTCAGAACGATGGCATTGCCGTTAAGAAACAGGCGATCACCAGCGGCCCCACAGACCTGCAAAAAACATTGAGCTACTGGATCAATGACTACCCAGGAGACCCGCCCTGGCTCACCAGCGTTGTACCACTGCTGATTGGATCTTACGAAAAATATTATGGCATCAAGAACCTGATGCAACAGGCCTTCCGCCCCGAATACCTTGAGACAGCCAAAAAAATCTATAACAAACAGATCGATTGGGACACCACGCTTCCCGACGAGAGCGGAGCCTTCCTGGGATTACCCCTCAAGCCCAAAGATATGCTGACGGGTCAATTCATAGACAGCTTCAACAGCGAAAAAGGCACTTTTTACGATAAGATAGTCGCAAACACAGCGCTGGAAGGCAAGTACAACATGCCCTCCACCTTCTATGGCGGGGGCTCGGACAACATTGTCCCCGAACGCCTTGCGATCGAGATCCCTGTTAGCTATCAGGAGAGCCTGGGCAGCTCCCTGGCCACGGGCATCGACACCGATCCCGCAGCCACCCACCGCAGCGCCTTCCTTGCCAGCCTGTTCGGCAGCGCCTCCGATCCTTCCAACAACCTGCTCCAGTGGTTCAACGCGGCCTAGCTCTTGCACCGGTCCTGGTGATCGCCAGCGGCAACGCCGGTAAGGTGCGCGAATTCGCCCACCTGCTGGCCGATCTGCCCCTGGACATCCGCCAGCAGCCCGAGGGCCTGGAGGTGGAGGAAACGGGAGCCACCTTTGCTGAAAATGCCCGGCTCAAGGCCACGGCGGTGGCGCTGGCCACGGGCTGCTGGGCCCTGGCCGACGATTCGGGGTTGGCAGTGGACGCCCTCGGCGGCGCCCCGGGGGTGCATTCGGCCCGCTATGCCGCCACTGACCCCGAGCGGATCGCCAGGCTGCTGCGCGAACTGGCCGCGGCCACGGGCGCCTGCGCCAGCGACAGCCCGCCCGGCTCGACTTCGGCCAGCGATCCGGCCGGCTCCAGCAGCGACCGCAGCGCCCGCTTCACGGCCGCCCTGGCGGTGGCCGATCCCAGCGGCGCCATCGTGCTGGAGGTGGAGGGCCACTGCCCGGGGCTGATCCTGGCGGCGCCCCGCGGCAGCGGCGGCTTCGGCTACGACCCGGTGTTCCACGTGCCGGAGCTGGGGCTCAGTTTCGCCGAGATGGACAAAGCCACCAAAGGGCGGATCGGCCATCGCGGCCGCGCCTTCGCGCTGCTGGAGCCGCGGCTCCGGCAGCTGCTGGGCGCTCAGGCCTCCGCCCAGCCGTCAGGAGCGTGAAGCCCTGGGCAGCAACGAGGCGACCAGCGGGAAGACCAGCACCGAGAGGGCGCCGGCCCCCATCAGAGCGGCGGCATTCTCAGGCCTCATCAGACCGGCCCGCATCTCCAGCGTGGTCACAGCCACGATGATCGGCAACGCTGTGGCCACCAGCAGTGCAAAGCGGCTGCGCTCGATCGGATCGGGAATCGCCGAACGATAGAGAAAGAACTGCGGCAGCCCTCGGACGAGCAGCAACAGCACAAAGAACAGCCCCAATCGCAGGGGATTATGGATGATCGAATTGATGTCAAGATTGGCGCCGGAAACAATGAAAAAGATCGGCACGAAGATGCCAAAAGCCACCCCTTCCACCTTGACGCTCAGCAGCGACTCCTCTTCAGGCGGCAGATAGCGGCGCAGGATCACCCCAGCCACAAAGGCACCCAGCACCACATCCAGGCCGAAGCGATTGGCGATCACCAGCAGACCGACCAGCAGCAGAATCGTCAGCCGCAAGGCTGTCTGGGAGCTGGTGCTGTGGCCGCGCTGCACCACCAGCACGAGGCGATCGCTGGCCAGCTGCCGGGGCAGCCGCGACACGATGAAGGCGACGCCAGCGAACATCAGCAACGACAACACGGCGATCGCCGTGTTGGTGGCTCCCAGCAGCAGCGAGATGGCCAGAATCGGCCCGAACTCGCCCAGGGCACCGGCTCCCATGAAATAGCGCCCGAAACTGCTGCGCAGTTCGCCCCGGTCGCGCAGGATCGGCAACAGGGTGCCGAGAGCGGTGCTGGTGAGGGCAATCGCAATGCCCGTGAAGTCATCGATCCAGCCGATCTGCTGCAGGATCCAGGCGGCGATCATGGCGGCGATGGCACTGACCAGCCAGCCGACACCAGCCAGGCGACCGGAGCGGCCACGAATGGCTTCCTGTTCGAGTTCCAGGCCGGCGGCAAAGAACAGAAAACCCAGGCCCAGCTCTGCCAGCAACTCGATCGCCCCATCGACAACGATCCAGTGCAGTCCATGGGAGCCAAACACCACCCCGGCTGCCAGCAGCACCACCACCTCCGCCACCCGCAGCTTCAACAGGCCCACCAGCAGTGGCGTCAGGGCGGCGATCAGGGCAATCACCAGCAAGGACAACAGCTCAGTGCTGAGTGCCTGGTCAGCGGTCACCAGAAACAAAGGTGACGACATGTCAGGAGCTGGCCAAGCGACGCCGCATTCAAGCCGCCGGACCGGCACGGCCAGCCGCCTCACGCCGAGGTCCGCGCCTATGATTAAAGAGAACTTATCAAAAACTCCCCATGTCAAAAGCCCAGCTGATTGCTTTCTTTGCCAAGGTCGACGCCGATCCCGCCCTCAGGCTCCAGGTGGATGCGGCCACCGATGGCAGCGCCGTGGTGGTCATCGCCCA
>CALPMR020000151.1 GCA_943324725.2 Bordetella parapertussis
CAGGCCGTGGCGCTGGCCAATGGCGAAGTCGTTGGGGTCGTGGGCGGGGGTGACCTTGACGCAGCCCGTGCCGAAGGCCGGATCGACGTGCTCGTCGGCCACGATCGGAATCTGGCGGCCCACCAGGGGCAGGGTGATGCTGCGGCCCACCAGATGGGAGTAGCGGGGATCGGCCGGATTCACGGCCACGGCGGTGTCGCCCAGCATCGTTTCCGGGCGGGTGGTGGCCACCACCAGGTGGTCGATCGGGTGCTCGCCGGCGGCCGGGGCCGCAGCTGAGGCGTCCGCCGCCAAGGGGGTGAGCGGATAGCGCAGGTGCCAGAGGGAGCCGTCCACCTCCTTCATCTCCACCTCCAGATCACTCACCGCCGAGCCGGAGGCGGGGCACCAGTTGACCAGGTATTCGCCCCGGTAGATCAGCCCCTGCTCATGCAGGCGCACGAAGGCCTCCACCACCGCCTTGTTGAGGCCGGGATCGAGGGTGAAGCGTTCCCGCTGCCAGTCCACCGAGTAGCCCAGGCGCCGCAGCTGGCCGACGATCGTGCCGCCGCTCTCGGCCTTCCAGGCCCAGGCGCGCTCAAAGAAGGCATCGCGGCCGAGGTGATCCTTGCTGGTGCCTTCGGCCTTGAGCTGCTTCTCGAGGATTGTCTGCACGGCAATCGAGGCGTGGTCGGTGCCGGGCAGGCACAACACGTTCTTGCCCTGCAGGCGCTGAAACCGCACCACCGTGTCGATCAGGGCCGTGTTGAAGGCATGGCCCATGTGCAGGCTGCCGGTCACGTTCGGCGGTGGGATCACGACGGCGAACGGTTCCCCCGCTGCCGCCGGATCGGGATGAAAGGCGCCGCTTGCCTCCCAGGCGGCCTGCCAGCGGGCCTCGGTGCCGGCCGGGTCGTAGGTCTTGGCAAGACCTTCAGGGGCCGCAGGCGTAGGCAGAACGTCGGACACGGCGTGGGTTCAGGCGCGGCCCCATCGTCTCAAAGCGGTGGCGACTGATGGCGAACCCGGTGGCGGCCCCCGGCCTTGGCGCAACCTTGTGGGCTCAGCCAGCCGTGCCGGCAGACATCGCCGTCAGTTCGAGGCCACGGCGCTGGATGCCCTGCCGACAGGCGCCGAACCCTGCGTGGGGCTGAGATGGTGCGCTTCCGCCAGCAGATCAAGGCGGCATGCCGCCGCCTGCAGGACATCAAGGCTGACATCCTCGGCGGAGTTGGGATCAGAAAAACCAAAGGGGTTGTCGATATCACCGATCAGGTTCAGCAGGAAAATCAACAGGAAAGCAATCACAAACAGGAAGAAAATTGACTCGCTCACTGAGGAGCCTTTCATCAACACCAGACCGCCACAGAGCAGGATCGCGCCGGCATTGGCCAACCAGTACACCAGCGGCACAAAGGAAGTTTCACGGATGGTTTCGACCCGATTGATGCTGCGCAATACCGCAGCCATCTCGCTCATCAGGCGTCCCTGCAGGGTCGACTCCCCTCGCAACAACACAGCAGCATCAACGATATTGCCATGGCAACTCTTATACATCAACATCAACTCCTCAGTACTGAGCAATTGGCGGACCCAGGCCAGGATGGCCTGGGTCAGATTGGCGACCGCGGCCAACGGGACCCTGACATCGGCCCCATGATGGTGTGTGGGAATGCCATGAATCTCCAAGGCCAGGGCCTCCAGAGCCGAAGCAAGTTCGCCGGGGAGCTTCTCACTGTCCTTGAAATCCGTGAGGACGCCGTTGAGCAAAAAGCCCAGCAGAAACACGGTGGAAGCCACCAGGGCCGAAAAGAGGGGATTGACCGTGATCACCTCCAGAGCGAACTGGTGGACGAACAGCTTGAGCAGCGACAGGCCCGTGACGATCAACAGCACACGGACCAATAGCCTCAAGCGGCGGCGGTGCGATGGACGCCTGAGGATCAACAGCAAAGTCTGCAGCGGCAAAGGGGGGTCGACAGTGAATGCAAGCACGCTGCATCAGAGCCGATCCACCCCCTGGGCTCCTGGTATTCAGCGACACTCGCCCATGTCGCCTCGCGCACGGTCCCTCGGCTTGGTGCATCAAGCCTCAGCCTCGCTCCGCGTATCCTTAAGCACCGTTCAATGTGGCGGCAAATACGTCCATCTCCCAGTCTGAAGTGGGCTTCGCCACGGCAGCTCGGAGATGGTTGTTTGATCAGTCGCCGCCCTGAATCCGTCGCTCGCCGATCGGCCATTCCCCAGAGTCCGCCCATGCTCTCGCCTGAAGACGCTCACGCCCGCATCAATGAGTTCCTGCTGCGTCTGCGCAGCGAAGCGGAACTCCAGCAGGCGATGAAGCCGGTCACCACCGCGGCCGGCGTGGCAGCGGTGGCTGCGGTGGCCGGCCTTGAGCTCAGCCCCGCCGCCCTGGTCAAGGATTTCGCCCAGCGCCTGCTGGCCGCCGACGACGAGCTGGCTGTGCGCCTGTTCGACAACTGCGGCTGGGACCACGGCGAAATCGCCTGGGTGCTCAAGACCTGGGAACAGCAATAAGCCTGAACGCCGCCAGCGACTGGAGCGGGAGGCCGGGCTGCCCACCAGGCCCTGGCCGGGGATGATGGCCACCGACCTCAGGACTCAAGCTTCTGAGCCCCAGCCGCCGAGGGCGATTTCAACATCCCTTGGGCTGGCTGCTGGGGCTGGCCGCAGCCCTGACGGCCGGTTTCGCTCTGGGGGGCTGCGCCGGGCTGCAGCGTGAGCTGCCTGTGGTGGTTTAGGTCGCCGTGGGCCTCCAGGAAGGTCACCGGCTCGACCGAGACACATCGGAAAACTTCACCAGCCACATCCTCCAACTCCTGCAGGAGTTCGGCCGGCTGCACCCGAATGTGGTGGTGCAGACGTCCCTGTACGCCGATACCGAGCTGCGCGAACAGATCCGGCGTCGCAACGCCAGTGGCCTGGGCCCCGACCTGATTCTCACCTCCGCCGATCTCGCCAACGAGCTGCTGCAGCATGGCCTGGTCTCGGCGATGCCCCTGGATCAGGAAGAAAAGAATCAGATTGATCCCGCCCTGCTCGATCAGGTCATCGATTCCGGTGGCCACCAGGCCGGCCAACCCCTGGTGATCTTGCCCCAGCTGGCCTGCTTCGATCACCGCCGCGTCCCGACGCCGTGATCGCCCTGCTGGAGGCCACGGCCCTGCAGGTGCCGCTGGTGCTCAAACAGCCCGCCCCCAAGGCGCTGCTGCTCAGCTACGGCGACTTCGCCATCAACTACGCCCTGCGCTTCTGGATCGCCAACCCGATGAACAACGTGACGATCTGCAGCGAGGTGAACCAGGCCATCTGGCAGGCCTTCCGGGAGCACCAGATCGAGATTCCCTTCCCCCAGCAGGTGGCCTATGCCATGACCTGGCCACCGGAGGCCCACGAGCCCAATCTGCAGTAACCGAAAAGCTGACAGGGCTGCGACCTTCAGCCTCGAGCCAATCGTGCCAGGTAGGCCTCAGGCCGGCCGGCGTTGATCCAGCCGGTGGCAATCGTCTTGGTGTGGGTGTGGGACACCCGGCCGCGATGGATGTGGGAGAGCCCAGCCGGAAAGATCACCAGCTTGCCCCGCTCGGCCTGCTCGTGGTGGTCCTGCCAATGGAACTCGGTGCCCCCCTCCGGCAGGTCATTGCAATAGAGAATCCAGGCCAGCACCCGATGCACAGGCTCGGTGGCCTCCTCGCTCGTGGTCCAGTCGCAGTGCCAGCTCTTGAATCCTTCGCCCGGCGCATAGCGCTGCAGATTGAAGATCGGGTTGACGAACAGGGCCTGCTCCGGACAGCACTGCCGCAGCATGGGGCGCTCCTGCAGGTAGCGATTCAACCCTGCCGTGACGCCGCGCACGATCACCTCCGCCAGGGCGTAGGCCTCGGGATCGGAACGGTCGATCGCCACCAGGCTGATGTCCGTCGAAACCTTGTCGAGGCCGCGCTCATCGCCAGCTCCCCCCGGGACGTCCGCGCCCCCGAAGGCCACCCCGCGGCGCTGCAGGTCCGGGCGGCGATCAAAAAAGGCCATGACGCCGTCGGCCAGGGCCTCATAGCCCGCGTTTTGGAAGCTGCCAATCAACCGCATCCGCCCGGTGCTTCCTGCCGCTCCAACCCTAAGCAGCCCAGGGCAGAGCCCACAGCGCCTCCAGGGCCTGCCAGCGATCCCGATCGGCCGCCACCCGCTCAGTCAGGCCCACCCGCTCCAGAGCCAAGGCCACCTGCTGGGGATCGGGGGCAGCGCTGGCGAGCAGGGGATCGAGCGGCAGCGCCAGCACCTGCTGTTCGGCCGGATCAGCCATCAGCTTGAGGTTGAGATCAGGCAGCTCGCGCTCGAAGTACAGCCGGCGCATGCGCCCGGTCAGGGCGGGGCCAAGGGCCCGGGCAAAGGCCTCCAGGGCCGCCGCATCGCTGCTGCAGCCGCAGTTGAGGGCCAGCCAGATCAGCAGCTTGGCCCAGCTCTCGGCGGTCCACAGGGGCGGGAAACTGTCGCGGTGCTGGCGCACCAGCTCGGTGATGGCGAAGTCCACCAGGGTGGCCTGGAGGGCGGCGGGATCTGTCATGGAGAAAGCACGCACCAGCCGCCGGCGGCGGCAACGGGCAAACTGCAGAGACATCCTCCTGGAGAGCCCCGATGGCCCTGGACCTGAACGACCCGGAGCTCGAGTTCAACGACCTCGTCACCGCCTATCAGAGCTGGGTGATGGCGGTGATCAACGACGAGAAGCTCGGCGGTGAACCCCTGCTCACCGAAGAGATCGCCGATGACGCCATCAACGCCATGCGCTTCCTGCCCGATGTGGTGACCAGCGCGATCGAGACCACCCTGGCCCGCGTCTACGACGTCGATCCCGAGGAACTGGGCGATTTGCTCTATCCGGAGGCCTGAGGCCCAGGCCAGCGCCACCGGCAGCGATCAGGGCCCGGGCCAACGACCACCGTCAGAGCCGCACTAAGTTGGGATCTTCCCCTGGACGGCTTCCTTGACCCATGGACCGGCCCAGCCCGCTCTCCTGAGCCCCATCGCCTCCCCAGGAGGCGATGGCAGCCCAGTGCCGAACCGATCAGCCGTCGGCCGCACCGATTTCGAGCTCAAGCCGTACATGGTCAGCTCCGACTGGATCGGCGCCTGGCAGCTCGTCAACACCCTGGTGCCCTATGCAGCCCTGTGGTGGCTGGCGCTGTGGAGCCTGCATGCGGCCCCCTGGCTCCTGCCACCGGTGCTGGCCCTGATGGTGCTGTTTCTGGCGCGCTGCTTCTCGCTGATGCACGACTGCGGCCATTACTCCCTGTTCCGCAGCCGCCGGGCCAACCGTTGGCTGGGCTTCCTGCTGGGCATCGTGGCTGGCATCCCCCAGCTGCCCTGGTCACGAGGCCATGAGTTTCACCATCGCCACAACGGCAACTGGGAGCGCTACAAGGGCCCCTCGGCCCTGGTGAGTGTGGAGCGCTATCAGCAGATGCCCCCGGGAGGCCAGCGGCTCTATCGCTGGCTGCGGCATCCGCTGATGCTGTTCCCCGGCGGCTTCTTCTACCTGGTGCTCAAGCCTCGGCTGGAGCTCTTGCTTGGCCTCTGGGGTTTCATCCCCGACGCCATCCAACAGCTGCAGGCCAATCCCCAGACGCCCTTGAACCAGCTGCTGGCCAGACACAAGAGCCGCTTCTGGCACAGTCCCGAGGAAGCCGTTGATCTGCTGCTCAACAATCTGGCCGTGGTGTCGCTGTGGTGGCTGATGGCGATCGTGGTCGGAGCCGGCAACTTCTGGCTGATCTATTCACCAGTGATGGCCTGCGGGGCGGCGATCTTCATCTGCATCTTCTTCGTCCAACACAACTTCCCGGGCTCCTATGCCCACAGCAACGCTGATTGGGATGCGATGGAGGGCACGTTGGAGGGCACCAGTGATCTCAGTCTTCCGGCCATACTGGATTGGTTTTCAGCTGATATCGGCTGCCACGCCATCCACCATCTCTGTGCAGCAATCCCTAACTACAGATTGAGAGACTGCCAGAATCAGAACAGCCAGATGCTGACCGGCATCACCCAATTGAGTCTTCGCGATATCCCCAGCTGCTTCAACTACATCCTCTGGAACCAACAAGCTGGTCGCCTGACCACGGCTGATGGCCTGCTGCCTCAGCGCAAGACCCGACTGAGCACCTAGACAGGTTCCGCCTCAAGCCAGGGAGCAGTTGGATTAATTCTTCGAGGCCATCATGATCACGATCATCAACATCACCACGATGCTCAGCGCAGTCAGGTTCCCTGCCGTATCCACGCGATCAGCCCAGATGCAGGCACTGTTCTAGTGCAGTCAGCGCTGAGCGGGTTCAACCGGCATCTAGGATGAAAGCCATGCCCGCTGCGAATCAGGGCAGAGCAGCACCAAAGCGACCACTGGCGGCATCCCGCGCCAGGCACCATCCAACCTGATGCATCCTGGCGCAGGCATCCAACCCGTTGCATGAACGTCGTTTCAAAGAAGCAGGCGCACACGAGTCGTTACATCTGAGCCAGAGACATTGGACCAGGCCCTTATCCCAGTGAGCAATGACATGACAACAGAATCAACAACCCCTGGCCTCACGATCGGTCAATTGGAAGCAAAATATCCGATGTACTGCAAAGCGATGCGCTTGCTACTGCGCGAAGGTTGCACCCTCAAGCAGATTCAGCGCACCGTCTGCTGGGACAGGCTTGAGATTCTGCATAACAGCCTGCCCAAGAGCTACAAATCTCCCGAGTATCTTTTCCTGCTGTTTCGGCGTGAATGGGAACAGCACAAGGCCTCCCTCGCCTGAGATCACAGCGTGACAACGGCTCACCTTCGGCCGCCCCATCCTCTGCGGAGCAAGCAGAGGACTGGATCCCGGACCGGGGCAAGCGCCATGACCCCAGCGCAGGACTAAGGTCAGCGGCTGGATTCGGCCGCAGAACCAGGACGCTGCTGGCTTTCGTATCAATCCCACAGTGCCGCCGCTGCTGTTGCTGAGATCCCCTGGTCCAACGCAGTAGCAGTCTTCAAACAGACCCCATCGCCCACACTCTCGGCGCCCCAGGCTGAAGCGGGATTGGCGAGGCCGTCATCCACCCGAGCCGGCAGGCAGAGACAGGACATCTGGGCCTGAGCAGGCAACAGGGCCGATCACCAGCCTGGCTGGTCAACAAAAAAACCGTCCCCGATCAGGGGGACGGTTGCAAGGGGATCAGCCTTCAGGCTGATCCCGACAATCAAGGCAATGGACTCAGTAGCGGCCGCGGCCACCGCCGCCACCACCACCGCCGTAGCCACCACCACCACCACCGCCGCCGCCGTAGCCGCCGCCACCGCCGCCGCCACCACCGCCGGTGCGGGGCTCAGCTTTGTTGACACGGATGGTGCGACCCATCCATTCGACGTTCTGAAGATCGTCGATCGCCTTGGTTTCGTCGGCCGCGTTGGCCATTTCCACAAA
>CALPMR020000152.1 GCA_943324725.2 Bordetella parapertussis
CGGCGGCCGGCACGCGCTCGGCGGTCTGCAGCTGCTGCTCGAGGCGGTCGAAGAGATCAAAGGGGGAATGGCGCAGGGTGAGCATGGCGATTGGCCTCAGAAGGGGGCGGGAGGCACCCGCAGAGCCAATGTGCCGGCCCTGAATCAGCCGGCAGAGGGCGAGAACCGTCCGCCCTGGTTCGGCGTGCACCCGTGAGTTCGGCTGCCTCACCAGGCTTGGTGCGAGAACCGATCGGGCGGGCCCGGCTTGGGCTGCGGGGGGTCGCGCCGGAGGGGCTTTCAGAGGGGCTTGATTCGAGCGGCGCTTCAGAGCCACCACCAGCTCTCGAAGCTGGCTGCCTGGCCGCAGGGTTGGCCGTCGCCGTCGCGCAGGCTCCAGAGCCGGGCGCCCTGGATCTGGAAGCGGCGGCCGGCGCTGTCGATGCGGATGCCGCTGTAGCCGCTGATCGCCTCCTGAGCGCGGGCCTGGTGGAGCGCGGCGGCCCGGGACGGTCGTTCGCTGGCGGCGGCGGTGAGCCGCGAGGGCATGCCCACCATGGCGCTCCAGTCGCGGCGCCAGAGCTGCAGGGCCGTGCGGTTGGCGTAGATCAGCCGGGGGTCGGCGCCGCCGTCATGGGCGAGCACCGCCGCGGTGGCCGCGAACAGCTCCTGGGCGCAGAGGCGAGGGGCGCGATCCACAGCCCAACCGGCCAGCAGGGGTTGTCCGAAGGCCCGTTGGTGGGACGTCAGGATCCGGCGGGCGAGCTCGACGCTCTCCGGCATCAGCCAGGCCGCTTCGATCACGTCGCCTCCTTCACGCACGGCCTCCTTCACTCACGGCCTCCTTCACGGACGGCCTCCTTCACGGACCGCTGGCCCGGCCGCGGCCGCTGCTCGCCGCTTTGCCCGTCCCCTTGCCTGTGCCGTTACCCGCAGCGGTGCTCTTGTCGGCGCTGGCCTCGCCGACGGTTGCCTTGCCGACGGTTGCCTCGCTGGCAGTTGTCTCACTGGCAGTGGCCTCGCCGGTGCCGTTCTCGGCGCCGGCGGCCATGGCCCGCACCATCGCCAGCTGGCCCATGGCCGTTCCCTGCTGGCGCAGCCGCTCCAGGAACAGCTGGTTGGCCTGCGGGAAGCACGGGTCAATCGCCAGGGGCAGGGGGCCGGCGCCATCGAGGCCCAGTTCCCCCTCCAGCGCCGGCGTGATCACCACCAGATCGGGATCGAGGGCGGCGTCGTAGCGCCACCAGCGCACCGGATCGCCGATGGCGGCATGGAGCGGATGGGGGGCATGGTTGATGGCGGTGGCGATCCCCTCGCGGCGCCGGGCCGCCAGCTCGGCCAGCAGCTGGCTGCGGGTGCGGCCCCGCAGCTGAAACAGCACGAAGGGGTCTTCGCTGAAGCGATCCCCCATCAGGTAGTAAACGGCGCTGGTGTGCTTGCAGGGGTTGGCCTTGTCGGGGCAGCTGCACTCGCTGCGCACCTCCTGCAGCTTGAACGGAAACAGCCGCTTGCCACTGGCGGCGAAGGCCCGTTCGATGTCCTTGGGCATGATCCCGGCCAGCAGCTGGGCCGACCAGCGGGCCTTCTGGCTGAGGGCCTCGAGCACGTAGCCCCAGTCCTCGTCGTTGAGCACGTCGAGCCAGAGCTTCACCTTGTAGGGATCCTTTTCGGTGCCCTGCACCCGGGCATGCACGCGCCGCCCTTCGAAGCGGATCGAGAGCACGTTGCCGGAGCGGGCGTAGTCCCAGGCGCGCTCCAGCCGTTTCTTGTAGCGGTAGGAGTTGATCAGCTCCATCCACTGCTCCACCCACCAGGGCTGCTGGCCGAGGCCGTCCTGGCCCAGCTGGGTGGTGATGGCTGGGGTGACGGTCATGGGGGCGTGCTCCCCGGCCAGTCTGCCCCGCCTGCTGCCCCCGGGCCCAGCTGGTTGCCGTAGGCGTCGTAGGCCCGCTCGATCTCCAGCCACAGGCCGGGCCGGGGTTGCCAGCGCAGCACCACCGCCTGGGCGCTGCCCTGCTGCCGGCGATCCGGGATGACGATCTCCAGGCCGGCCGCGATCGTCCAGATCGTGCGGCCCTGCTCGCCGGTGGCGGCCAGGCCTTCAGGCGCCGCCCAGGCCCGCAGGGGTGCCGGCGGCGGGGCCTCCGCCTGCTGCGGCCGCCCTTCCCAGACGATCACCAGGCTCTCGAGCCGGTCGCTGCCCAGGCGCACCACGGCGCGGCGGCGCTGCTCGCCATGCACCAGGCAGAGTTCGCTCACCCAGGGCCAGGCGCCGATGCGGTCGGGGCCGAGGCTCCAGTGCCCCTGGGGGCTGATCTGCATCTCGGCGGGTGGCTCGCCAAAGGCCATGCGGCGCACCTCGCCGCTGTCGCGATTGGTGAGGCTGGCCTCGACCAGCCCATCGCTGTCGGTGACCAGCAGGTGGCTGTCGAAGCGATGCTGTTCGACGCCGCTGGCATCGAGCCGGACGAACTGGCCCAGCCAGGTGCCGGCGTTGTGGGCCAGGAGCCGGCGGCGGCGATCCGCCGGTGCGTCAAGGGGGCCGGTCATCGGTTCGGGCCTGACGTCATCGGGCTCAGGCCTCCTCATCGAGGGCCACCAGCTCGCGCAGCTGGCCCATTTCCATGCCGCCGAGCCAGTCTTCACCGCTGCCGACGATGTCGGCGGCCAGCTTCGATTTCTCCTGGATCATGCGATCGATGCGCTCCTCCACCGAGCCGCTGGTGATGAACTTGTGCACCATCACCCGGTTGGTCTGGCCGATGCGATAGGCGCGGTCGGTGGCCTGATTCTCCACCGCCGGATTCCACCAGCGATCGATGTGGAACACGTGGCTGGCACGGGTGAGGTTGAGGCCCACGCCCCCGGCCTTGAGCGACAGCAGGAACAGCTGCGGGCCGCGGGGATCGTCCTGAAAACGATCCACCATCGCCTGGCGTTCGGTCTTGCTGCTGCTGCCGTAGAGGAAGGGCACCTCCTGGCGCCACTTGCGCTCCAGATGGGCCTTGAGCAGCAGGCCCCATTCGGCGAATTGGGTGAACAGCAGGGCCCGATCGCCGGCCTCGATCACCTCCTCGAGGATCTCCTCCAGCCGCTGCACCTTGGCGCTGCGGGCGCTGAAGTTGGCGTCCACCTGGGCTTCCTTGAGGGCGAGGGCGGGATGGTTGCAGATCTGCTTGAGCTTGGTGAGCAGCGCCAGCACCTGGCCGTGCTTCTGGCCCAGGGGGGCGCGGGCGATGGCATCGAGGCTGGCCTCCACCGTCTGGTTGTAGAGCTTCTTCTGCTCGGTGCTGAGGCCCACCCATTCGCGCAGCTCCACCTTTTCCGGCAGGTCGGAAATGATCGATTTGTCGGTCTTGAGGCGCCGCAGCAGGAAGGGGCCCACCCGGGCCTTGAGATCCCGCAGGGAGCTCATGTCGCCATAGCGCTCGATCGGCAGGCGATAGCGCTGGCGGAAGAAGGCCTCCTCGCCCAGCACCCGCGGGTTGAGGAAGTCCATCAGGGCCCACAGTTCGCTGACCCGGTTCTCCACCGGCGTGCCGGTGAGGGCGATGCGGAAGCGGCCTTTCTTGCCGGGTCGGCCCAGGTCGCGGGCGGCCTGACTCTGCTTCGCCGCCGGGTTCTTGATCGCCTGGGCCTCATCGATCACCACCCCCTGCCAGTCGATCGTCTCCAGCAGTTCACTGTCCCGTTGCAGCAGGCCATAGCTGGTGAGCACCAGATCGACGCCTTCGAGGGCCTGCTTGAGCTTGGCTTCGGTGGACGGACGCCGGGGACCGTAGTGCTCGCGAACCACCAGCTCGGGGGTGAAGCCGGCCGCTTCCCGCTTCCAGTTGGTCAGCACCGAGGTGGGGGCCACCAGCAGCACGGGCCGTTTGAGCTCCTGCTCCGCCTTGAGATGCTGCAGGAAGGCCAGCAGCTGGATCGTCTTGCCCAGGCCCATGTCGTCGGCCAGGCAGGCGCCCTGGTCGAAGCGGTGCAGGAAGGCCAGCCAGCCCAGGCCCCGCTCCTGGTAGGGCCGCAGCTGGCCGCAGAAGCCCTCCGGCGCCGGCAGTGGATCGGGCGCCTTCTGCTGGTGGTATTGCTCCAGCACCGCCTGCAGGCGCGGGCCGGCGAGGAAGCGATGCACCGGCAGGCGCATCAGGGTGTCGCCGTCGGTGGCGGTGAGCCGCAGGGCGTCGTCGAGGCTCAGGGGTGGGTCGGCGGTGCAGAAGCGTCCGGCGTTCTTGAGATCGCTGGGGCGCAGCTCGATCCAGGCGCCCTTGTGCTGCACCAGCGGGCTGCGCTTGGCCTGGAGGCGCTCGAGATCCTTGAGGCTGAGGGTGACGCCACCGATCATCAGCTCCCATTTGCGGTCGAGGCCTTCGCCGAGGCTGAAGCCGCGGGAGCCGGCCGGCAATTCCGCTTCGATCGACAGCCCCAGCCGGCTGGCCAGGCCGCCGCTGAGGCTGGGCGGCAGCACCACCCCAACGCCCACATCGCGCAGCTGGCTGGCGGCCGTGCGCACCAGCACGAACGCTTCCGCCGGCGTCAGCTCCATCGTTTCCGGTGCCGCCGCATCCAGTCCCCGGGTGATCGGTTCGAACACCTGCAGAGCCCGCCCCATGCCCTCGAGCAGCAGTTCGCCGGGTTGATTCACCTCGACTTCGCCCAGTTGCAGCGGCGTGTCGCCCCGGGCCCAGACCGAACCGGCCGGCATCCTCAGGCTGGGATCGGCCTCGGCCTGCAGGCTGAAGCGCAACTCCCAGAGATCGGCTTCCGGCGGCGGGGCGAACAGTTCGAGGCAGGCTCTGGCCGGTGCCACCCGGCCCGCCACCGCCTCGCGCCAGTGGTGGGTGGCGATCTCGAGCCGTTCCTGTTCCTCCTCGTCGAGGCCGAGCCTGCTGTCGCCGGGGCCGAGGGCCTTCTGCCAGGCCTCCAGCAGGGGATCGAGTTCAGCCAGCGCCGGCTTGAATCCCGAGCGCAACTGGCCGTCCAGCAGGGCCTCCAGCAGACTCGCCACCCGCAATCTGCCGCTGCCGGGCCGGCGGCAGGCCAGGGCCGCCTCGCCGTAGGGATCGGCGGGCATGGCGCAACAGGCCACCTGGGGCAGGCGGATCGCCAGTTCCTCCAGCCGGCGGCGATCGCCCTCCCGGTTCAGCAGCGGCAGCCAGCGGGCTTCGCCCTCCTCCACCTGGGGCAGCCAGCGGCCGCGGGCGATCAGGCTCAGGGCCCAGCGCTGCAGATGGGTCCACCAGCGCAGATCGTCGGCCAGTTCGGGATGCTCCCCCGACAGGGGCAGGCGACTGAGCCATTCCGCCGCCGCGCCGGGATCGAGGGCCAGGCCTTCCACCCGCCAGGGCCACCACACGGGCTCCCTGGGGATCGGTTCTCCGGCCTGCAATGGCAGGCCACTCCAGCTGGCGGCGCCATTCTTGCGGCGACCCTTGGCCGCCTGGTTGCGGCTCGGCAGGGTGAGGGCGGCACTGGCGGGCCGCAGCGCTTCAGCCCAGAGATCGTGCTCTTCGAGCCAGTCCGCCAGGGCGGATTCGTCGAGGCTGAAGGGGTGGTCGGGGGCGCCGCGCTCGGGCGTGGTCGGTTCGGCCACGCGCCAGGTGTCGGCCCACAGCAGCAGGCGACCTCCCGCTCCAGCGGGGGGAAACAGCCAGGTGGCGTGCAGCAGACTCATGGTCGCGAGAGACGGGGTCGCGAGATGGGGGGTCGCAGGAGCGGAGGTCGCAGGAGCGGGGGTCGCAGGAGACCGTGGGATCGCGAGAGACAGCCGGATGGCGCAAGGCTGCTCAACCGTTGACTCCGGCCTGACCGCAGGGTCATGGACGCAGGACGGGGAGCAGCCGTTGGGCTCCGTGCAGTATCAGGGCACTGCCGATCAGGGGCAGCCACAGGGGCAGCCAACCCTTGATCGCCAGCATCATCGCTGAGGGCAGGCTTTCCGCCAGGGGGCCCCGGCTCAGAGCGCTGCCCAGGCTTGCCATGCCCAGGGGCGCGCCGAGGCTGCGCAGGCCGCAGATCGCCCCCACCAGGCCGGCCTGCAGGTGGGTGTCGTCGGGATCGACCCGCTGCAGATGGAAGGCCAGCAGGCCGTAGAAAAAGCCGCAGCCCGCAGAGCGCAGGGCCGCCTCCAGGCCGGCCGCCAGAACAGGGGTGAAGGCTTGGGGGCCCAGCTCAGCCCGCAGGGCCGGCAGCACGACGGGCGCAAGGGTCACGAGCCCCGCGACAACAGCAGCCTGAAGCGCCCAGCTGAGGGAACGGAGCCGCAACTGGGCGCGGTGCTCGCCGGCTGCCGAGGACACGGGCACGCGGGTGGAGGAGAGCTGGGAGGGCTGATCATCGCCCCTGACGGAGATGGGGGACTGCGGTCTGCCTGACAGCGCCAGAACTCCCTGAACGTCTTCAGGCCTGGCGCAGGCGACCGAACAGTCGCCCTTCGAGGCTGACGAAACGCCAAGGCCAGCGACGGCGGCGGGGCAGATGCCGGTCGAAGAGCCCGTCGTACTCGCGCACCGGCTGGGCGCCGCGCTGGCGCTTGAACGAACCCGCTCCACCGCTGAGACTGACCCGCAACCCGCGCCGCTGTGCCAGCAGCACCTTGTGCATCAAGGCCATCCGGTACAGACCAAGCCGCCGCGGCAATGCCTGGTCGTAGCCGGCGAAGCAACCCGTCAGATAGGAGCCATTCTCCATGTAGAAGCTGAAGGCATCCAGGCGGCCGCTCTGCGGTTCGCGGAACAGACTGGCGCGGAACATCGGTGTGGCCAGCATCAGCGCGAAAAAGGCTGAATTGAACTGGGCGTTGTGACGGCAGTGCTTCCGGATATAGAGGCGCCGGTAGAGATCCGTGAGGCGCTGCAGGTCCTCCTGGCTCAGGGAGGTCTTGTCGTCACTGACCAGATAAGGGCTGGTTTGCAGCAGGCGCAGATCTTTGCGCACATCGCTGTGGCGCAGGAAGGGAGCCGACCGGGGATCCGACACATAGGTCACACGGGTGGTGAGCAAGCGGCAGCCGGCAGCCAGCAGATGGCTGGTCAACTCAGGTTCCAGCTCTGGATTCACGGTCCGATAGACGATCGCGTGGTCGTTGAATTCACCTGCCAGCCAGTGGATGAGAGCCTCGATCTGGGGCTGGTTCAACCGCAGGGGGGGATTGGTGGACAACAGCCAGCTGCCAAGGACTGGCCCAGCGACGGGCCTCCTCCAACGGGTAGTGCACATAGCGGCTGATCGGGGAGCAGACATCGCTGAACTCCCGACCCGCCTCCACCACCAGGACCGGGATGGTGGTGTTGAAAGCGCGGATCAGACGCAGCTCACCACCGAGGTTGGCGCCGAAGTGGCATGGACCGCATCGAGAGAGTGCCGAGAGCAGCGGCTCCCGGTCGGCTTCGATGCGCGGATCACC
>CALPMR020000153.1 GCA_943324725.2 Bordetella parapertussis
GCGCGGCACCAACTACCTGCTGGAGGTGAAGGACAACGGCGATTCCGAGCTCTCCGTGCTCGAGGGTTCGGTGCAGGTGGAACCCCTGCGCGATGGCCAGCCCACCGGCGCCGCTCCGACCACGGTCCAGGCGGGCCAGCGCCTGCGCCTGTCGCCCGAGGGGGTGGTGCTGACCCTGCTGGCCCTGAGTTCGGGGGATTACGGCAGCATCCTCTCCGGCCCGCTGTTTGAGGGGTTCCGGTTGCCCTTGCCGGCCGCCGAGGCCCTCGACAGCTACCTGCGCGCCCATGTGCCGGGGGTGTCGCTGCCGTCGTTGCCGCTGACGCTGCCGTCGCTGCCGATCAGCCTGCCGCGCTTCTTCTGAACGCGATGACGGCAGCTGTGAGCACACCCTTGGCTCCCCAGTCAGCGCTTGCCAGTCCCCCGGGCTGCATGGATGCTGGGCGGGTTCGCGATCGGGGGTGCTCGTGAGACCCAGCCAGGCGTTGAAGCGGCCCGTCACCCTGGTGATGCTCAGTGCCCTGGTGGTGGGTTGGAGCGGTGCCACGGCGGGCTGGCCCGGCCCCCGTTGGCGGGTCTGGGAGCGGGCCTTCGAGGATCAGTTGCTGGTGCTTCGCGGGCCGCGGCGGCCGCCCCGCCAGGTGCTGGTGGTGGCGGTGGATGACGCCACCCTGCAGCAGGGGAGCTGGTTTGAGCAGAGCCGTCAGATCCCGGACTGGGCCAGGGGGATCGGCACGTTGCCCTGGCCGCGGGCCGCCTACGCCCGGGTGGCGGCCCGGCTGCTGGATGCCGGCGCTGCGGCGGTGGCCATCAATGTGGTGTTCGAGGGCCCGAGCCGTAACGGCCCCGCCGACGACGCGGCGATGGCGGCGATCCTGCTGGCCCATCCCGGCCGCGTCGCCCTGGCGGCGGAGATGCTCGAGTCGTCCGATCAACAGGGTTCCGGCGCGCTCACCCTGGTGCGGCCGGAGCCGCTCATGGCGGCCATCGGCGGTCAGGAGGCCCTGGGCCTCACCAACACACCGTTGCGGGCTCCGGGGGAGCGGCTGCTGCATCCGGATGCCTATGGCCGCGGCCTGTTGCCGGCGCAGGGGGTGAAACCCTTCGCCTCGCTCTCCTCCACCCTGTTGCAACGGGCCGGTCGCTCCAGCCGGCAGCGGGACGAGCTGACGGCGCTCAATGTCTACGGAGCGGAGGGGAGCTTCCGCCGTCTGCCGGCCTGGGAGGTGCTGGATCCCAGCCGCTGGCGCCGGCATCCGCAGCGGCCGGCCCTGGCCGGATCCCTGGTGGTGCTGGGTCCGGTGGTGGCCCAGGGCGACGCTGGCTACCCCACCGCCTTCGGTTCGCTCTCGGGGCTGGAGCTGCTGGCCACCGCCACTGCCAACTCCATGGCGGGGGACGGGCTGCGTCCCTGGCCGCAGGGCAACCGGGAGCGGGCCCTGCTGGCCGCTTTGGCGGTGCTGCTGGCGGCCGGGCTGGCCCTGACCCTGGCTCTGAACCGCCGATCCCTGCTCTGGCAGCTCGGCGTCATCGCCGGGATTCTGATCCTGCAGTTCGCCGTCGCCGGGCTGGTTCTGCGCGAGCGCCAGCTCTGGCTGCCGCTGCTGGCCCCGGTTGCCGGCCTGGGCCTGCTGGCCCTGCTGCATGGCGGTGACGCCTATCTGCTGGAGGAGCGGGAACGGCGGCGCCTGCGGCGCACGTTCGAGCGCTATGTCGCTCCGGGGGTGGTGGCTGAGATCCTGGCCGATCCCGAGGCGGCCCAGGGCATCCTGCGGGGTCGTCTGCTCGATGTGACGGTGTTGTTCTCCGATCTCAAGGGCTTCACCGAGCTGACCCGCCAGCGCAGCCTCGCCGGCGAGAGCGAACTGCATGTCAGCCAGCTCAACACCTATCTCGGCGCCATGGTGGAGGTGATCACGGCCCACGGCGGCACCGTCGACAAGTTCATCGGCGATGCGGTGATGGCGGTGTTCGGCTCGCCGGTGGGCCGCGGCGTGCTGGTGGAGGCCCGTGCGGCGGTGGCCTGTGCTGAGGCCATGCGCCAGGCCCTGGGAGAACTCAATCGCAGCTGGCAGAGCCAGGGCCTCACCGGCCTCGACAGCGGCGTTGGCCTGGCCAGTGGCCAGGTGGTGGTGGGGCAGATCGGCAGTCCCCGCCGCATGGAGTTCACGGTGATCGGCGACACGGTGAACCTGGCCGCCCGGCTCGAGGGGCTGACCCGCAGCCTGCAGACCCCGGTGCTGTTCGATCGCACCACGGCCGAGCGCCTCGATCCGGCCCTGGGCGCCCCGGTGTCTCTGGGCGTCCAGCCGGTCAAGGGCATGGGCGAGATCGAGGTGTTCTCTCCCGCCGCCACGGCCCTCGCCGCCACTGCACCCGCCACTGCCCTCACCGCCGCAGACCCCGCCACCGCCGGCGATGGTTCAGCCGCGCCGCGCAGCTGAACCGGAGAACCCCGGGCCGGATCGGGGCGGGGCTGAGTCCTGCCGCTCAGCCCTCCAGGTAGGTGGTCTGCTCGAGGCTGGCCTTGAGATGGGCCATCAGGCGGCGCGCATCGCTGATCGCCAGGCTGCCGCGGCCGATGGCGGCCTCGCTGGCCAGCCGCAGCCTCTCCAGCAGCTGGGCCGGATCGTGCTCCATCGCCTCCAGCACCTCGGCATTGGTGTCACCCCGCACGACGTGATCGACCCGATAGCGGCCGCCATCGGCCAGGCGGATGTGCACGGCATTGGTGCTGCCGAACAGGTTGTGCAGATTGCCCATCACCTCCTGGTAGGCCCCGGCCAGAAACAGGCCGATCCAGTACGGCTCCCCGTCCCGCAGGGGATGGAGTTCGAGCAGGGGTTTGCTGTGGCCGCGATCGATGAAGCGGGCCAGCTTGCCATCGGAATCACAGGTGAGATCGGCGAAGCTGCCCAGCCGGCTGGGTCGCTCCTCGAGGCGGTGAATCGGCAGCACCGGGAACAGCTGATCGATCGCCCAGGTGTCCGGGGCGGAGCGGAACACCGAGAGGTTGGCGTAATAGGTGCCGGCCAGGGCCGAGGCCAGGGCCTTCAACTCCTCGGGGATCGCCGTACCGGCTGGCATCGTCTCCAGTTGGGAGGCGATCGCCTGACAGCAGGCCCAGGTGAGCTGCTCGGCCCGGGCCCGCTCCGGCAGGCTCAGGTAGCCGAGGCGGAAGGCGGCCAGGGCGTCATCCTTGAACTTGAGCGCATCGTTCCAGGCCTCCTGCAGGCGCTCGACCGAGGGGGTTGGGGCGGCGTCGGCATCGCCGTTGGCCACGATCGCCGCCTGGGTGTCGCGCAGGTTGCGCAGGATCAAGGGCTCAGCGGCCACCGGCTCCGGCACACCGCCGGGCAGGGCGCCGGCCCCCAGCACGTCGAACACCAGCACCGAGAAGTGGCTGGCGATCGCCCGGCCGCTCTCGCTCACCAGCGTCGGCACGGCGATGCCATGGGGCTCGCAGCACTCGCGCACGGTGGCGACCACATCGTTGGCGTAGTTCTGCAGCGAGTAATTGGTGGAGGCGGCGCTGGCGGTGCGGCTGCCGTCGTAGTCGATGCCGAGGCCACCGCCGACATCGAGGTAGCCCATCGGCGCTCCCAGCCGCGTCAGCTCGCCATAGATCTGGCCCGCCTCCTGCAGGGCGTCCTTGAGCACGGCGATGTCGTTGATCTGGCTGCCGATGTGGAAGTGCAGCAGGCGCAGATCGTCGAGCAGATCGGCCTGGCGCAGGGCCTCCACCGTGGCCAGCAGATCGGGGATCGAGAGGCCGAACTTGGCCCGCTCGCCCACGGAGCTGCCCCAGCGGCCGGTGCTGCGGCTGGAGAGTTTGGCGCGGATGCCGATCAGGGGGGCGCCGCCGAGGTCGCGGCTGGCGGCGATGATCCGCTCCACCTCGTCGGCCTGTTCAATCACCACCACCGGCTTGCGGCCGAGGCGGCGGGCCAGGATTGCCGTTTCGATGTAGCGGTGATCCTTGTAGCCGTTGCAGATCAGCAGGGCCTCGGGATCTTCGAGCAGCGAGAGGGCGATCAACAGCTCCGCCTTGCTGCCGGCCTCGAGGCCGAAGTGCCAGCGCTTGCCGGTTTCGACCAGCTGTTCGACCACGTGGCGCTGCTGGTTGCACTTCACCGGGAACACGCCCTGGTAGCGGCCGGCGTAGCCGTACTGGGCGATCGCTCGCTCGAAGGCGGTGTGCAGCCGTTCCAGCCGATCTTCGAGGATGTCGTCGAAGCGGATCAGCAACGGCAGCGACAGGTCGCGGCCCTGCAGCTCTCTCACCAGCTCGACCAGATCGAGGGCGCCGCCCCGTTCGCCGCGGGGCTGCACCATCACGTGGCCGCGCTGGCTCACCGAGAAGTAGGGATCACCCCAGCGATCGAGTCCGTAGAGGGCGGCACTGTCGCTGGCGCTCCAGGAGCCGTCAGGGGGGATGGGGACGGCCGTGGTGCCGGAGGGGTTGGCTAGCACCATCAGGCCTGGGCGGCGGCGGCGGTTTGGGTGGAACCGAATCTAGGTGTTCGATTCGGGCAGATGGTTCACTGACACCCGGGGCGGATTGGATTAAACGCTTCTCTCATAGGTTTACCGTCGTCGGTTCGCCGAGCTCCTTGATGCCCCTTGCCGCAACTGTCCGCCTGCGACTGGCCGCTGCCTTCGCCCCTCTGCCGGGATGGCCAGTTCGGCTCAGCCCCGCCGCTGCGCCACTGGTGCTCACCGGCTTGCTGTCCGGGCTGCTGGTCGGTGTCCAGGCTGCAGGGGCTGGCGCCAAGCCGCTGCCGACGCTCCCCGGTCCGGCCGATCCGAAGGGGTTGTACGTCAGCCTGGGCGCCGGCGCCAGCTGGCCCCAGCCGATTCGCTATGACGACAACCAGCTGGGACCGCTGCTGCCGATCCAAGGCACGGTGCTGGCCGATCCGGGCTTTGCCGCCGATCTGGGCCTGGGCTACGACTTCGGACGCTGGCGGACGGAGCTGAGCTATGTGCATCGCCAGGCCACGATCACCGAGTCGAAGTGGTCCGTGGGGCCCTTCCCGCTGGCGGCGGCCGTGGCCGATCCCGTGGTCAGCAGCAACAGCGTCTTCGCCAGCCTCTACGCCGACCTGCCGATCAACGCGCGTCTGGTGCCCTACGTCGGCGGCGGCATCGGCTATTCGGTGGTCAACGCCAGTGCCACCACCATCAGCCTGCGCAGTGGCAGCCAGACCTTCGGTGGTGGCAGCAACGGCACGCTCGCCTATCAGGCCAAGGCCGGCCTCAGCTTCCGGGCTTCCCCCCACAGCGACCTGTTCAGCGAGGTGGTGTTCCAGGGGGCCCCGGGTCGCAGCAACGGCAGCCTCGAGCGCAGTGCGCTGAGCAGCTGGGGATTGCGACTGGGCTGGCGCTATCGCTTCGGAGCGGTGCGGGCTGGGGCTGCGACCACGCCCTGAGCGCCTGAGCGGCGCTGCCCGGCTGGCCTGCTGCTCACGCCCGCTGAAGGCACCGAATTGCAGGCCGCTCACTCGGCCATGGCTGCGGCTCACCACAGGCTCTGGCCATGGGGATAGTCCCTGATCTTTCGATCCGCGCTGAGCAGGGGTACCGCCAGCTCCCGGGCCTGGGCCACCAGGAAGCGATCGGCAGGATCGGCATGAAAGGGCTCCGGCAGCCGCGTGGCCGCCACCGCTACGGCGGGCTCCAGGGGCAGCAGGCGCACGGCGGCAATCGAGGCCACCACGGCGAGCCAGCGCTCCACCTCCAGGCTCAGGGCCAGCCGCCCCCGCTGGACGAGCATCGCCACCTCCCAGCAGCTGATCGCCGAGACCAGCAGCCCGGCGGGCTGCCCGGGCTGGGCGGCCCGCTCGATTTCCGCCTCGATGGCGCGCAGGGCCTGGGGCGAGAGCCTCTGCATCTCGCCACTGGCCCACCAGATCAGGACATGGGTGTCCAGCAGGATCACGCCAGCGCCTCCCAGTCGCCCTCGGCGACCGGATCAAAGGGCTCGTCGTAGCGGAGCAGCGATCCGCGCAGCAGCTCCAGGGGGTCGGCTGTGGCGGCATCGATCGGGCGATAGGGGCGCACCTCCAGCGCGGGCCGGCCGTGATCGGTGACCACCAGGGGCTCGCCGCTGGCCTCGATCTGGCGGAACAGCTCCAGGGCGTGGGCCTTGAACTGGGATTTGGAGACCTGTCGCGGTTGGAAGGGCCCCGGTAGTGCCCGGGGTGAGGAGACCTGCACCTTGAGCCTCTGATGACTATGGTAATGAGACTAGGGTCATTTCAGCCGGCCTGGTGCTGCTGGAGCGGTCCTGGTTGAGGTGTCGCGTCCACGACAAGGCAGCGGCACGACGGCGGTTCGGCCTGCTGCTGTGCCGTGCTGTTGGTGACGATCCCTCGATGCCCCCCCCAGGCCCATCGACGCAGGCGGCCAGCAGCAACGCTTTCGGATGGAGGCTGTTTTCCGGTGGTGGTGGATTGATCCAGGTCACCTCCGGCTGGCACCAGCAGCGTGTGCTGCGGCTCCAGCGGCGAGGATGCCGTTGATCGGGTGTCACGAACCGGATGCGGCTGTAGCAATACCAGGGATTGCACCAGTCGGCGACTGTCACACTGCCTTTGAATTATCTGCCTGGCCAGCCGGTAGTCGAGCCGTTTCCCTCACCACCATCGCCACTCGATTTGGTGGCGGCTCAAACCATCTAATGTTAGGTATGTCACGGTAATTGCCTGTGTTCTGCTGCTGAATTTTGCGACTTCTGTTCCTAAGCTCGATGCTTCCTTGTAGCCAGTGCTGGCAATAAGGAGGCGCAATCCCCATAGTGTTCTCGCGGCAATCTTATTGTCCGCACAATCAAAGGGCTAGATCAATCTGAAGGGCAACAGCTTCCCGGCAACTGCTTAGAGCCTTCAGTGGATGAATATCTGAACTCGTTGTCAACTCAGCTAGCCGCCACTGCTTCTTGGTTGTGATATGGCGCTAGCAGTTGGAAGTGCTTTAATTCGCTTGGTGAGTGATTAGAGAAATAAAAACCCCTGCGTTGACAGGGGCTTGGCGCAACAGGCTTTTGCCCGCTGGAAATTGATGATTTGAACTAGAAAGCAAACCAAACTTGGGTGAAGGAAGCGCCGATGCCTTGCAGAAAACCTTGCAGCCCGAGCAGCCCTGATGTCACCACCGCTGCTACTTTCCTAGTGGTAGCCGTGTAGTAGGGGGCGGTTACTGCGATCATGTTGTGGCTTTTTTGAAGCCCTGCATTGAAATGCATGATGCTTGCATTGGACAATGTGTTGCTGGGCATGGCGCTGATGCTTGTAGCAGTTCCCTGGCTGAGCGTGTAAGCGCTGGCGGGGGTGACGGCGAGTGGCAGA
>CALPMR020000154.1 GCA_943324725.2 Bordetella parapertussis
AGCAGCCGCCGACGAGCCTGGGGACCAGATTGGGGACCTACCGATCGGGCCAATCCCTGAAAAGTCAATCGGGGCGACAGGATTCGAACCTGCGACCTAGTGCTCCCAAAGCACCCGCGCTACCAAGCTGCGCCACGCCCCGAAGACCAGACTGTAGAGGTTGGCGTCTTTGGGGGGGGCTAAGCGGAGATCTTCATCGGCAGGCCGCAGGCATCGATCTCAATCGGAGCCAGGGCAGGCAACTGCAGAGCCACTCCTTGTTGCAGGCGCCGGGCCGTGTGCAGGGCGGCCAGAGCATCGAGGATGTCGTCGTCGGCTACGGCACTGCGGCGATGGCGCTGGCGGATCGTGGCCCAGGCCCCCGGAAACTCCGATTCCACCAGCTGCATCCGCTCCTGCTTGCCCTGGGCCGTCTTTTTGCCGTGCTCCATCGGCCTGCCGTCATGCCACTGCTGAAAGATCAGCTCGGGGTGGACCTCGTGGATCCGATGAGCCAAGCCGGGATCGGCCTGCAGCAGCTCGTCGAGGCTGCGGATCTTGGCCAGGATGTTGAAGCTCTGGCAACTGATTCCCTTGCCCTGCTGCTGTCGTGAGATCTGGCAGGCCTGCTGATGATCTCTGGCCTCCAAAACGGCTCGGATCGGAGCCGGGAAGACACTGCTGCGGCGCGCCCCCAGCAACCTGCGGGCCTCCTGATCACAGGCACGGCTGCCGCGCTCGGGCAGACCGATCGGGATATCGATCGCCATCAACTGCCAGCCGGCCTGGGCGAGCAGACTGCTGGCCTGCGCGTGAAGCTGGTCGCGCACCTCCGTGCCCTGGATGCCGGCGATCAGCGCCAGCCAGCCGGCCCTGCAGCCATCAACCCCCACCAACATGGCTTCAGCTGGGCTCGTTGCCGTCTCGATTGTCGTCGTGGCTGATTCTGACCAGGGAGGGGGCGAACAGGAACACCGTGTCCGCCAGCCGCTCCGACTGACCGTCCATGGCGTAGACCCCACCGGAAACAAAGTCGATGGTGCGCTGGGCCTGTTCGGGCTCCATGGCCCCCAGATGCAGCACGACCGTCTTCAGTTGCTGCACCGCCTGTACGGCAGCCATGGCGTCTTCGAACCGGGCCGGGGTCATCACGGTCACCTCGGGGAGCCAGTTGCCGAACGGGGTTTCCATGAAGGCTCGCTGTACGGGCCAGATTGACGCAAAGTTCCCCCAGATGCCACCGGGGCACAGTCGTGAAGCTGGTTGATCAGAGGATCCTCATCGAGCGTTGATACCAACGTCCTGTATGGGGAACCCAAAGAGCCTGTATCGCCCTGCCGGCAAGGCCCGGCTGAGTGTGAATCCAGGCTCCCCCAGGCTGCCGCGGCTGTTGGGGGCTCAATCGAGCACGGCGATGGCATCGATCTCGACCTTTGCCCCCTTCGGCAGCGCCGCCACCTGCACACAGGCCCGGGCGGGGGAGACCCCTGCGCCGAACACCTCGGCATAGATGGCATTCACGCGGGCGAAGTCAGCCAGATCAACCAGAAACACCGTGGTGCGCACGACCCCTTGGGGGCCGGTACCAGCCGCCTTCAGCACCGCCTGCAGGTTGCGCAGCACCTGGTGGGTTTCGGCTTCCACATCTCCCGCTCCCACCATCGCTCCGCTGGCCGGATCCAGGGCGATCTGACCGGAGCAATAGAGGACGTGGCCGGCCCTGACCGCCTGGTTGTAGGGCCCCACCGGTGCCGGTGCGGCATCGGTGTTGACGGCCGTCGGCTGGTTGCTCATGACGATGGAAGATGAGCTGCCGAGCCTATGTCCGTTTCCGGTCATTACCCCCAGCGCCTGTCATGCCTGTCGCTTCCTCCGCCGTCCCTGCGGCCCTGGCCGACGGCGATCCGGTGCTCCTGCGCGATCTCTGGCATCGCTATCCCAACGCCGCCCCAGGCTCCTGGACCTTGCGGGGCCTGGATCTGAACCTCGCGCCGGGGGAACTGATCGGCCTGCTCGGGCCTTCGGGCTGCGGCAAGACCACCCTGCTGCGCCTGATCGCCGGTTTCGAGCGCCCGTCGCGGGGATCGGTGCAGATCCATGGCCGCGAGGTGGCGGGTGAACAGCGCTGGCTGGCTCCGGAGCGCCGCGGCATCGGCATGGTGTTTCAGGACTACGCCCTGTTCCCCCATCTCGATGCCTGGGCCAATGTCTGCTTTGGACTCAAACCCGGCGACGACCGCAACCGGGCTGGTTGGCTGCTGGAGCTTCTGGGGCTCTGCGGCCTTGAGCGACGCTATCCCCATGAACTCTCCGGCGGCCAGCGGCAACGGCTGGCCCTGGCCCGCGCCCTGGCCCCTGGCAACTCGGTGTTGCTGCTCGATGAACCCTTCTCCAATCTCGATGTGGAAGTGCGCCTGCGCCTGCGCAGCGAGCTGCCGGCAGTCCTGGCCGAATGCGGCGCCAGTGCCCTGATGGTCACCCACGATCCCGAAGAGGCGATGGCGATCTGCGATCGGGTGGCGGTGCTGCGCGACGGCCAGCTGGATCAGTGCGCCACCCCGCTGGAGCTGGTGCAACGGCCGGCCACGGCCTTCGTGGGGCGGTTCGTGCTGCAGGCCAATCTGCTGCAGGTTCAGCGCCAGGGCGATCGTCTGCTCAGCGAGCTGGGCCCCTTCGCCCTGGACTCCGCGGCGGCGCCGGCCAGCGGCGAAATGCAGCTGCTGCTGTCGGCCGATGGCCTGGAGCTCCTGCCCCGGGCTGATGGCCACTGTCGGGTGCTGGGGCGGGAATTCCTGGGCCACGGCTGGCTGTATCGGATCGCCTGCGGGGAATCCACGCTGCGGCTGCGGCTGCCGCTGGAGCAGGACCACTCCCCAGGCCTGGCCTGCGAAGTGCGGGTCCGTCCGGGACAGGGGGCCTTGCTCTATCCAGGCGCCCAGCCGGTGCGGATGCTCACCAGCCCTCAACCCCTGTAGGTGTTCTTGCTGGCCCGGAGCCGGGCCAGCTCGCTGGCGTCAGGGCTGCGCACAAACAAGTTGGTGGCCCGCTCCAGGGCGATGCTGCTGGGGATCGTCGCCTCACCGCGGGCCCGTTGCTGGCGTACCGCCGCCAGCCGCGCCGCAATCGCGGCATTGTCAGGCTCCTCAGCGGCTGCCCAGCGCAGATTGCTTTCGGTGTACTCGTGGGCGCACCACACCCGGGTGCTGGGGTCGAAGGCCGTCAGCCGTTGCAGGGCCTGGTGCATCTGCTCGGGCGTGCCTTCGAACAACCGGCCGCAGCCGCCGGCGAACAGGGTGTCGCCGCAGAACAGTTCGGCGCCCTCGCCCGCCTGGGCCGGCAGATGAAAAGCGAGATGGCAGCGGGTGTGACCTGGCACCTCCAGCACCTCCACGGAGCGCCCCAGCAGCTGGAAGTGATCCCCTTCGGCCACGCTCCTGGTCTGGAAGGGAATCCGCTCCCGGTCGGCGCCGCTGGCCACCACCTCGGCCGTGGGCCAGCGGCGCAGCAGGGCCGGGGTGCCACCGATGTGATCGCTGTGGTGGTGGGTCTGGAGCACGGCCACCAGATTCAGATGCCGCTGTTCCAGCCAGGCGATCACCGGCTCGGCCACGGCCGGATCGACCACGGCGGCCAGGCCTTCGCGCCAGAACACGGCGATGTAGTTGTCCTGCAGCACGGGGATCAGGGCCAGCTCCAGGGGCGTGGCCGACTTCGGATTCGGTTGCATCGTTAAAGTCCGGTTTGCGGCACCGTTCCCATGATCACCGCTGCCTCCGAGCCGGTCATCACCGTTGCCCTGGCCAAGGGGGCCCTGCTCAAGGATTCGGTCCGTCGATTCGCCGCGGCCGGTCTGGATTTTTCGACCCTGCTCGATCCCGATAACCGGCTGCTCATGGTGCCCAGTGCCTGTGGCAACGCCCGGGCCCTGTTGGTGCGCAATGCCGATGTACCGGTGTACGTGGCCTACGGCCAGGCCCAGCTCGGTGTCGTCGGCTACGACGTCTTGCGGGAGCACCGGCTGCCGGTGGCCCAGTTGCTGGATCTCGGCTTCGGCGGCTGTCGCATGGCCGTGGCCGTCCAGGCCAGCAGCGGCTATCGCCGCGGCCTCGATCTGCCGGCCCATTGCCGCGTCGCCAGCAAGTTCACCCGTTGCGCCCAGGACTATTTCGAGTCATTGGATCTGCCGGTGGAGCTGATTCATCTCACCGGCTCGGTCGAGCTGGGCCCGCTCACGGGCATCTCCGAAGCGATCGTCGATCTGGTCGCCACCGGCCGCACCCTGCGTGACAACGGCCTGGTGGCGATCGAAGATCTGTTCCACAGCACCGCCCGACTGATCGGCCATCCGCTGGCCCTGCGCATCGATGGCGGCCGGCTGAGCTCGATCGTCGAGCGGCTCGGCGCCGTCAGCGCCGCTGGCAGCGGAGTTCAGGCCGGGGCCACAGCGCCCAGCGGCACGAACCAGCCGGCCGGGCTGGTCTCCTGATGGCCTCCCTCGATCGCGTCAGGCTGCAGCGCCTCCTGCCCTATCTGGGCCGCGATCGTCGCCGGTTGCTGCTCTCCCTGTTGCTGCTGGTGCCCCTGGCCTTTGCCGGAGCGATCCAGCCGGTGCTGGTGGGCCAGGCGATTTCGGTGTTACGGCACGAGCCTTCGGTGTTGCCCTGGCTGCAGGGGATGGCGCCGGCCGCGGCGCTCAAGCTGCTGGTCGGCCTGTTGCTGCTGGCGGTGCTGGTGCGCCTGGCCCTGCAGGGCACGCAGATCTACAACGTGCAGGTGGTCGGCCAGCGGCTCACCGCCCGCATCCGCACCGATCTGTTCCGCCATGCGATGCAGCTGTCGCTGCGCTTCCACGACCGCACCCCCGTCGGCAAGCTGCTCACCCGCCTGACCAGCGATGTCGAGGCGCTGGCTGAGGTGTTCGGCAGTGGGGCGGTGGGGGTGCTGGCCGATCTGGTGTCGCTGCTGGTGATCGCGATCACGATGATCAGCATTGAGTGGCGCCTGGGGCTTCTGCTGCTGTTCACCCAGCTGCCGGTCACCTGGGGCATCCTCTGGCTGCAGAAGCGCTACCGGGTGGCCAATTACCGGGTGCGCGAAGAGCTGGGCCAGCTCAACGCCGATCTGCAGGAAAACCTCCAGGGCCTGGAGGTGGTGCAGATGTATCGGCGCGAGGCCGCAAACAGCGCCCGCTTCGCCCGCACCAACGATGCCTATCGCCAGGCGGTCACCGGCACGATCCTCTACGACAGCGCCATCTCCGCCTTCATCGAGTGGGTGGCCCTCGGTGCGATCGCCGTGGTGCTGGCCCTGGGGGGCTGGATGGTCACCAGCAGCCTGATCGATCTGGGCACGCTCACCACCTTCATCCTGTTCTCCCAGCGCCTGTTCGATCCCCTGCGCCAGCTGGCGGAGCGCTTCACCCAGATCCAGGGCGGACTGACGGCGGTGGAGCGCATCGGCGAATTGCTGGAGGAGCCGATCGAGATCCAGGAACTGCCCCGCCAGCGCCGTTCGCCGGCGGCCCTGCTGAGCGGCGACCAGCGCCGCAGCCCCGGCGCCGTCAGCTTCGAGAACGTCAGCTTTGCTTACCGCAGCGACGACCCGATCCTTGAAGATCTCTCCTTCGAGATCGCCCCGGGCGAGCACGTCGCCCTGGTCGGCCCCACCGGCTCCGGCAAGACCACCATCATCCGGCTGCTGTGCCGCCTCTATGAGCCCCAGCGGGGCCGGATCCTGCTCGATGGCATCGACATCCGCGAGCTGCCGATCGCCACCCTGCGCCAACGGCTGGGGGTGGTGCTGCAGGACACCTTCCTGTTCAGCGGCAATGTGGCCGACAACCTGCGCCTTGATGCCGAGATCAGTGATCAGGAGCTGGCCCAGCTCTGCCACGACCTGGGGCTCGATCCGTTGCTGCAGCGCCTCGATGCCGGCCTCAACAGCCAGCTGCGCGAGCGCGGCGGCAATCTCTCTTCGGGTGAGCGCCAGTTGCTGGCGGTGGCCCGGGTGGCGATCCGTGATCCCTCGGTGCTGGTGATGGATGAGGCCACCGCCTTCCTGGATCCCTCCACCGAGGCCACCCTGCAGCACGATCTCGATCGGCTGCTGCACGAGCGCACCGCCGTCGTGATCGCCCATCGTCTGGCCACGGTCGAAGCGGCCGATCGCATCCTGGTGCTGCGGCGCGGACGCCTGATCGAGCAGGGCACCCATCGCCAGCTGCGGGCCGCCGGCGGGCTGTATGCCGAACTGGCGGACCTGCAGGAGAAAGGACTGGCGTCGCTCTGAGCCCTGGCTCCTGCCTGGCACCCCACCGGCCCGGGCCTGATTCAGTCAATCGCTGGCCGCAGCCTGATCACGCCGTTGTGTCTTCGTTCGGCGCTGTGCCGTCACTGGCTGTGGTGCCGCTGAGCGGAACCTCCTCCTGCAGCCAGGCTTCGATCACCTGGGCCAGCTCCTGGGGGCACTGTTGCATCGGCAGATGACCTGCCCCCTCCAGCAGGTGCAGCCGATGCAAGGGCGTGAAGCTGGCCAGGTGGCGCACGTAGCGGGGTGCCATCACCCGATCGCGGCTACCGCTGATCCAGAGACTGGGCACGGCCAGCTGGCTGGTGATCAAGGGCAGCTGGCGCACGGCCCCCCGGTTGGTGCTGCAGGCCAGCAGCCCCTGGGCGGCGCGGGCCTCGGCGCGCAAGGGCGAGCGGATCGCCTCGGTGCCCGGCAGCTCCGCCAGCCAGCCGGGGCGCCACTGCACAACGGTGGCACCGACCCGGCGCAACAGGGCAAAGGCGCGGGGTTGGTAGATGCCACCACCAGCGGCGATCTGCACCAATCCCTGCAGCTGGCTGCCGAGGTGATCGGCGCTGTGCAGGGCGATGCTGCCACCGAGGGAATGGCTGATCAGCACCACCGGCCGACCGTCGGCCCGTTCGCGCACCGCATCCGCCAGCCAGCGGCCGTAGCTGGCCAGGCTGCTCTGCAGGCCCCTGGGCCTGGGCCGCTGGCCGAATCCCGGCAGATCCGGACACCAGAGTTGCCGCAGAGGGGCCAGCTCGGCGGCCAGCGGCGCCCAGAGCCGCCCGGACAACAGCCAGCCATGCACGCCGACAAGCAGCAGGTCACGGTTCTGGGGGCTGCCGCTCTGGGGTGAACTGACCAGCGGTGTCCCGGCAGCGTTCAAGGGGGGCCCGGTGGCGCTGGCTCCAGGGCCGTCCGGGAGGGGGCTGGCGGCGATGCTGGCCATGGGGGCTGGTGGGCTCGCACCGGTCTGGGCGAGGACGGGGGGGGGGGGCGCG
>CALPMR020000155.1 GCA_943324725.2 Bordetella parapertussis
ATGCTGCGCTGATGGCGCCGTCGCCAGCCCAGCGGCTCTGCTGGGTTCAATCGCCCGCCCGCCGGGCTTCGAGCGCGTCCTGCACCATGGCGGCGGCCCCGACCACTTCGCCCTGCAGGTCATAGCTGTCGGCGCTGAGGATGCGCACCGGCACCAGGGTGCCCGGTGCGGCGCACAGACCTCCGATCCCCGGTCGTACGTGCACTTCGCCGTCCACGTCAGGGGCGAAGCGGGCGCAACGACCGATCATCTCGCCGCTGCTGGGGTTCTCCTGCTCGATCAGCACGTCGACGATGCGGCCGATCCAGGCGGCGTTGCGCTCGCCGGCGATCGGCTGTTGCAGGGCCATCAGCCGATCCTTGCGTTCCTGGGCAAGGGCAGCCGGCACGGGGTTGGCCAGTTCGGCGGCGGCGGTGCCCTCTTCCGGCGAGAAGGTGAACACGCCCACGTGGTCGAAGCGCTGCTCGGCCACGAAATCCAGCAGGTGCTCGAAATGCTCCTCGGTTTCGCCAGGGAAGCCGACGATGAAGGTGGTGCGCAGCACCGCCTCCGGCAGCTGCTCGCGGATGCGGCTGAGCAGGGTGCTGGTGATGCCCTCCTGCCAGGGGCGATTCATCGCCCGCAGCACCTCCGGGTGGCTGTGCTGCAGGGGCAGGTCCAGGTAGGGCAGCACATTCGGCACCTCCCGGTAGGCCGCGAGCACCGCCTCGGTGAGGCCGGTGGGGTAGGCGTAGTGAACCCGGATCCAGGGAATCTCCACTTCCCCCAGGGCCCGCAGCAGGTCATCGAGCCGGGGTCTGCCGTAGAGGTCGAGGCCGTAGTTGGTGGTGATCTGGCTGATCAGGATCAGTTCCTGCACCCCCTGGGCCGCCAGGTTGTGGGCCTCGGCCACGATTGATTCGATTGTGCGCGAGCGCTGGTTGCCGCGCAGCTTCGGAATGATGCAGAAGGCGCAGCGGTAGTCACAGCCCTCGGCCACCTTCAGGTAGGCCACCGCTTCGGAGGTGGTGCGATAGCGGGGCAGGTGTTCATCGCCGACGAAGGTGGGCTCGGCGCTCACCTGATTCACCCGCTCGCCCGCCTCGACCCGTTTCAGCACCTCGACGATGTGCTGGTAGTCGCCGGTGCCGACGATCGCCCGGGCCTCCGGCAGGGACTCCAGCAACTCCTGTTGGAAGTGCTGGGCCAGGCAGCCGGCAATGATCAGTTCCTTGCCCTGCGCCGCCAGTTCCACCAGGGTGCGCACCGATTCCTCGCGGGCGTCCTGGATGAAGCTGCAGGTGTTCACCACCACAACGGAAGCTTCCCGCTCATCGGCGCTGACGCCGTAGCCCGCCTCGGCCAGCAGGCCGAGCATGTGCTCGGTGTCCACCCGGTTCTTCTCGCAGCCCAGATGGGCAAAGGCGATCGTGGGCAATCCCATGGGGTGGAGTCGGGGCCAGTGGTCCACCCTATGCAACCTGCGGCGTGGTTCCGTGGCGGCTGCGAGAATCCAGGCAATCCTGCCCGTGCCTGTGACTTCCACCCGTCTGGCCGATCGCCTCAACAGCCGTCGTCGCCCGGAGAGCGGCCGGCGCTGGGTGCGGATCGTGATGGCCGTGCTCGCCACCATCGGTGCCCTCGATACGGGCTCGATCACCCTCAAGCGCTGGGGCCTGCTGGGTCCCCTGCTCTGCCCCGGCGGTGGCGGCGATTGCGACAAGGTGCTCAACAGCGTCTGGGGTTCCCTGTTCGGTCAGCCCCTGTCCCTGTTTGGCTGTCTGGCTTATCTGGCGGTGCTGCTGCTGGCCCTGGTGCCGCTGGTGTTCAAGGGCGAGAGCCGCAGCACCCTGAATGAGCGCAGCTGGTGGGGACTGTTTCTGGTCAGCACCGGCATGGCGGTGTTCAGCCTGCTGCTGATGGGTCTGATGCTCTTCCGCATCCAGGCCTTCTGCCCGTTCTGTGTGTTGTCGGCGATTCTGAGTGTGTCGCTGCTGATACTCAGCCTGATCGGCAACGACTGGACCGACCGAGGCCAATTGATCTTCCGGGGTGTGTTGACGGCCCTGCTGATCACAGTCCTGGGCCTGGGCTGGTCCACCGTTGTCGGCCGGCCGGCGGAGCCTGTCGGCAAGGGGATGCCGATCCCGGTCACCACGGCCAGCACCCCAGCGACCCTCGCCCTGGCTGATCACCTCAACAAGGTGGGAGCCAAGATGTACAGCGCTTACTGGTGTCCCCACTGCCACGAGCAGAAGGAACTGTTCGGCAAGCAGGCCACGGAGAAGCTCACGGTCATCGAATGCGCTCCGGATGGTCACAACAGCCAGACAGCCCTCTGCAATGCCAAGAAGATTGATGGCTATCCCTCCTGGGAGATCAACGGCAAGATCGATTCCGGCGTCAAGCCCCTGGCCAAGCTGGCCGAGATGAGTGGCTTCAAGGGGGGGTGAGGGTTTCGGGCGGCTCAGGCGCTTCCCGTTGGCGATCGTCCGGGCTGCCTGAGCAATCGTCATGTGCGGGCTGGTTCAGCGCCGGGTTCTGGCAGGAGAACAGCTCTCTGCTGGGCCCAGTGGCAGGGGCCCTTGCCCGTTTTCGCGATCTGGCTCAGGCGCGGTCCGCCTGGCCATCGCCTGAGATCGCCACGGTTCGGGGCCTTTGGTCGCGCCGCTGCTGCGTGTGACGTCGCCAGTAGGAGGCGCTGGCCGGGGCATCGGTGCGGAAGTGGCCGCCGCGGCTCTCGGTGCGGAACAGGGCCGCTTCGATCAGCAGGCTGGCGAGAACCAGTCGCTGGTGCAGGCTCTGCTGGCTCAGCAAGGCCTGGAGTTGCGGTGGGCTGAGTTCCAGGCACTGCCCAGGTTCAAGATCGTGACTGGCCCTGATCAGGGGACTGTGGCGGAGCTGGGCCAGTTGCATGGACACCTCGTGCAGGGCGGGGGCCAGGCTGCTGGCCTGTCGCTCCACTCCGGCCACGCTCCAGCAGAGCTGGCGCAGCTGGCCGATGGCCAGATGCGGTTCCAGCAGCTCTGCCTCGCCGGGGCCGTTCCAGTGCCGTACGGCTGCGGCAGGGGCCTGCGGCGGCAGGGGCTGCAGCTGGATCGAAGCCAGTTGCCGGGCAAACACCAGGCATTCCATCAGGGAGTTGCTGGCCAGCCGATTGGCGCCATGGACGCCGGTGCAGGCCACTTCGCCCACGGCATAGAGCCCGGGCAGGCTGGTGGCGGCCTCGAGATCGGTGGCGATGCCGCCCATCCAGTAGTGGGCTGCCGGGGCGACGGGGATCGGCTGGGCGGTCGGCTCAAGCCCCAGGTTGCGGCAACGTCCCAGGATCGTCGGGAATTGGCGCTCCAGGCGTTCGTGTCCCACCGGCCGCAGGTCGAGCCAGAGGTGATCCACCCCCTGGGCCTGCATGCAGCGGGCCAGGGCCCGACTCACCTGGTCGCGGGGAGCCAGATCACCGCCGGCCAGATCCTCCACCGGGCTGCGTCCGCAGGTGTCCTGAAGCCGAGCCCCTTCGCCCCGCACCGCCTCGGAGATCAGGAAATGGGGGGCCCCCGGCAACATCAGGGCCGTGGGATGGAATTGGACGAACTCCAGGTCCCGCACCTCGGCCCCGGCACTCCAGGCCATGGCCACGCCGTCACCTGTGGCCTGGCTGGGGTTCGTGGTGTGGGCGAAGAGATGGCCGCCGCCGCCGCTGGCCAGCACGACGGCGCCGCAGCGCAGCCAGCGCAATCTGGTGCCATCGATCACCTGCAGGCCGACGCAGCGGCCCGCCTCCATCCAGAGCTGCAGCGCCTGCATGCCCTTGCGCTGGACAAGCCGGGGCCGGCGCTGCACTTCCCGCTCCAGCGCATCCACCAAGGCGCCACCGGTGCGGTCCTGGGCGTGCAGCACGCGGCGATGGCTGTGGGCCGCCTCCAGGGTGGTGCTCAGCTCCTGGCCCTGGCGGTCGAAGCCCATGCCCAGCCGCAGCAACTCTTCCACGCAAGCCGGTGCCTGGCGCACCAGCATTTCCACCGCCTCGCGATCGCAGAGGCCGGCTCCGGCCCTCAGGGTGTCGTCGATGTGGCTCTGAAAGCTGTCCTCGCTGCCGGTCACCGCCGCGATGCCGCCCTGGGCCCAGCGGCTGGCGGAGGGAGGGTCGCTGTCCTTGCTCAACAGCAGCACCCGCAGTTCCGCAGGCAGCGCCAGGCAGGTCATCAGGCCGGCGGCACCGCTGCCCACCACCACCACATCCCACAGACCCGGCAGGGGTGCCTCCACGGAGGTCGGATCCTGGGCCGCCAGGACTGGTGCCGATGCCATCGCCTGTCCGCAGCGCTGCTGAGCCTATGGGAGAGGGGTGATCGCCAACACACCAAAAAGCCGCCGGTGATACCGGCGGCCTGGGAGAGGGAATCGGCAGTTGGGATGCTGGGGACCCAAGGTGCCAATGGAAGTCTCTGCTTGGTGGCTGCCCAGCTGTGGAGGCGGGTAGCCAGCGCTGCTCCCGACGATGCCGTGCCTGGCAGAGATCGAGGCTCCAGGGTTAGGCGCAATCCGTTGGGATCGGGCCAAGGGAGCTCAAGGGGCGCTGATCAGCGGTACTGACCGTCGTTGATGCGGTCGAAGCCTTCATTCAGGGCGATGGAGGGGGAGGTGACCGTGAAATTGTCCTTGTACTTGTCGAAAAGCTCCTTCTGGCGCTCGGTCAGGTCCAGCTTGAGCACGTCATCGACGCTCTCATAGGGGCCTCCCAGCACGATCTTGCCGGCCAGGGTGGGGTACATGCCTGGGTACTGCTGGAAGCGACGCACCGAGCAGTTGTTGAGATCAACCTTGCCGGCCCGCTCAGCAATTTTGTCGTCGGCACTGTTGCGGCGCTGGTCGGCGAAGGCCGGAGCCGGCAGCACCAGGCTCACGAGCAGACCGGCCATCACCACACCACTCATGATCCAGGCAAACAGCCGCTTCATCACATCACTCCGTCGGAGAGAGAACTTGGGTGGGAGAAACGACGACTTGATGGTCAGGTCGTTTCCGGTGGGTCCGGCGGATTCAAGACCCGACGACCACACTCAGACGTTACAGAAGGCTGTCCGCGGGATCGGGTTCGGTTCGCCGGAATTCGCAGATCTTCAGAACAGCTGGCCCAGATGCGGGCGTCTCAGATCAGGCCACTGAGGCCTGGAGCCAGAAGTGCGGCGACAAGGAACAGGCCATCCACGGCCAGGGTGGTGGCGAGGGCGGCTGCACTCACCCGCCAGATGCCTCCGCGGCGCCAGAGCTGGCGGCAGATCAGAATCAATGATCCGGCGGCCAGGCTGATCGTCAGCAGGGGCAGGGGCTGGATCACCATCTGGGCGGCTTGCTGCAGCAGTGGCCCCGCCTCCTGCAGGGAAGCAGCCACGACCCGGGGCCACAGGGGCATGACACCGGTGAGCGCCATGACGCCATCCGTGGTTGCTGTGCCCACCAGAGACGCCAGGTAAAAGGCTCCTGCCAGGCGCCAGCGGCTGCCCAGACCAGCCACAGCCAGGGGCAGGGCAAAAGCCTCGATCGGCAGATGCCAGATCGGATGGAGGCGGCACCAGCCCCAGAACAGGCAGCCGGCCAGCCAGCTGCCGCTGAAGCCCACCAGCAGAACACCCAGCGCTGACCACGACGGCACGCGGTGGCGTTCCAAGAGGATGCCCAAGGCCAGTAGCGGGGCCGTGAACAGCAGAGCTGCTGCCGGTGCCATGCGCACCCAGGGGGCCTGGAGGAACACCGGCACCGTGACCAGAAAAGCCGCCGCCAGAGGTAGGTGCCAGACGGTGCCCCAGGCGTGGCTGGCCTCCTGGGATTGGGTGCTGACCTGCCTGGCCGCCGGGCTGACGGGCCGCTGGGGCGCGGTGCTCTGACCGGCCACGGGAAAGGAGGTCCCGAGCAGGGCGCTGGTGGAGGACAGGTTGGAAGAAACTCCGAGCACCCGATGTCAAGAAAGTTGGCCAACCTTAATGGTCCTGGCCCCTGTCCCCGTGACTCTCGCCGCCATAGGGTTTGAGCCATTCGGGCCCTGAGGCATGCCGATCATCGCCACCACCGGAGGGTTGTCCCTGGCGCAAGCCTGCTGGCACGCCATCGTTCTGGGGGTTGTGCAGGGGCTGACGGAGTTCCTGCCGATCAGCAGCACAGCCCATCTCAAGGTGGTGCCCGTGCTGCTGGGCTGGGGGGACCCTGGGGTCGCCTTCACGGCCGTGATCCAGCTGGGCAGCATCGCCGCCGTCCTCGCCTACTTCCGTCAGGATCTGCTGGAGGTGGTGGCCGGCGTGGGTCGGGCCTTCCGCCATGGCCAGTGGCGCGATCCGGCGGCCAGGCTCGGGCTGGCCATCGCCCTGGGCACGGTGCCGATCGTGCTGGCCGGGCTCGCCATGAAGCATTTCCTGCCGGATTACGAACACTCCAGCCTGCGCAGTCTCACCTCGATCGCCAGCGTCTCGATCGTGATGGCCCTGTTGCTGGCCGCGGCCGAGTTGTCCGGCTCCCGCCGCCGTCAGCTGCAGCAGGTCACTCCCAGGGATGGGCTGCTGGTCGGGCTGGCCCAGGCCCTGGCCCTGGTGCCGGGGGTATCGCGCTCGGGCAGCACCCTCACCGCTTCCCTGTTCGATGGCTGGCAGCGTTCAGATGCGGCCCGTTTTTCATTCCTGTTGGGGATTCCTGCCATCACCCTGGCCGGGCTGGTTGAAGTGAAGGACGCGATTGCCATGCCGGCCAACGGCGGCCTGATTCCCACCTTGGTCGGGGTGGTCACCGCTGGGATTGTTTCCTGGTTGGCGATCGCCTGGTTGCTGCGCTTTCTGCAGCGTCACAGCACCTGGGTGTTCGTGGCCTACCGGCTGGCCTTCGGTCTGGTGCTGCTGTTGTTCTTCCGCCAGCTCGATGCCGTCGCTCCCTGACTCAGTCAGCCCATGGGGGCGACAAAGTGGAGCCTGAAAACCCTTTGACGCCACCCCTCCGTGTGGAATGAGCCCTCCGCCGCCCTGGCCCAGGCCGAAGGCCAGAGCCAGGCACGGCAGCCCCTGCCGGCCGTGGTGGACACGGTCTCGGCTGGATCGATCGCCGAGGAGCTGGGTTTCCAGCCCGGCGATCGCCTGCTCAGCCTCAATGGCGTGCGCCCCCGCGACCTGATCGACTTTCAGGTTCTGCAAGGCGAAGAGGAGCTGGTGCTTGAGGTGCTGGACCCTGACGGCAGCCTCCATCGGGTTGAGCTTGAGAAGGATTGGGATGAGCCCCTCGGGCTGGGGTTCACGGAGGCGCTGTTCGATGGCCTC
>CALPMR020000156.1 GCA_943324725.2 Bordetella parapertussis
AGATGCCGTTCGGCGGGCCGGGGCAGGTCTTGATGAAGGCCATCGGGAAGCGGATGTCTTCCAGGCGCAGATGGCGCAGGGCCTTGAAGCCGAACACGTTGCCAACCAGAGAGGTCAGCACGTTGGTGATCGAGCCTTCTTCGAACAGGTCGAGGGGGTAGGCGATGAAGGCATAGAAGGCCTCCTTGTCACCAGGCACGTCCTCGATGCGGTAGCAGCGGCCTTTGTAGAAGTCGAGATCGGTGAGGAGCTCGGACCACACGGCGGACCAGGTGCCGGTTGAGGATTCAGCGGCCACGGCAGCGGCCACTTCTTCCTTGGGCACACCTTCCTGGCCGGTGCACTTGAAGCAGGCCAGCAGGTCGGTGTCGAGGGGGACGTAATCAGGAGTCCAATACGTGTCGCGGTACTCCTTGACCCCGGATTCGTACTTCTTGCTCATGGGGATTGTGCGATTGGGTCGGTGGGGAAGTCAGAGGGTTAGGCGCTGAGGGCGCGAACCGCTCAGTCCTTGGACCCGATGCCGAAGCTGCTGGTCAGAGCAGGCTCGACTTCGCGGTGAGGGCGGGCGATGATGTGGGCAGCGACGAGTCCGTCACCGACGCGCTCGCAGGCATCGGCGCCGGCGCGAACGGCGGCATTGACGGCGCCGGTTTCGCCGCGGACGAGCACGGTGACGTAGCCGCCACCGACGAACTCACGACCGATGAGGCGCACTTCGGCTGCCTTCGTCATGGCATCGGCGGCTTCGATCGCGGGGACGAGGCCGCGGGTCTCAATCATGCCGAGGGCGATGCCCATGGTTTCGTTTGCCATTACCTGCTCCTGGAGGAGGGGGGTGGAATGTTCGCTCGCAACCCTGATTGGCCGCCCGACCCCCCGTCAAGCCATTTCAACCTTTGGCCCCATCAAGGTTTCCGGTCTCGGAGATAAGCTCAGCTGATCAGTGAGAAACAAAACGTAAGCAATGCTTGGTCGGCGACCGCTCACATTGCTGTCATCGCAAGCCATTTCAGCTAAAGAAGCGATTTTGCTCTGGAACGGCTTTCAGGGCCCCTCAGAGGGGTTCCGCTTCCGAGACGAAGCCCACGCCCCCGTAGACATCGAACAGGGGTCTCAGGGCCGCCCGTACGGCCGGCACCAGGCTGGGTTCGCAGAAGACGATCACGTGGGCATTGGCCCCCAGGCCGCTGAAGTCCATGGCCTCGGAGATCTCTCCAGCCAGGCCCATGCCGGTGACGTGGCGGATCACCGAATAGCCGGGTACGCCGGCCTGGCTGATCGCCTTGCAGACCTTGCTGACTTCACGTTCGCTCAGAAACAGGTCGATCCTTTTCATGGAGACAGGGACGGCAAGGAAAATGGGTTGGGCAGCGATACCCGAAGACCGGAGTCAGGCTCAAGCGGCCTGGGCCCAGCTCAGCTGATGGGAACAAAGCGCTGAATCAGGGCCATGTACAGCGGGATGCCCACGACCACATTGAACGGGAACGTCACCCCGAGGGCTGAGGAGATGTACAGGCTCGGGTTGGCCTGCGGAACGGTCATGCGCATGGCCGCCGGCACAGCGATGTAGGAGGCGCTGGCGCAGAGCACCATGAACAGCAGGCTGTCCCCCTGATTGAGGCCCAGCAGCAACGAGATCCCCAGACCGACGCTGGCATGAAGCAGCGGCGCCAGCACGGCGAAGCCGACCAGGAAGGCGCCGGCCCGGCGCAGATCCCGCAGCCGCTGGGCGGCCACGATCCCCATGTCGAGCAGGAAAAAACACAGGGCTCCGTAGAAGAGCTTGTCGGTGAAGGGCTCCATCTTCGCCAGGCCCGCCGGCGAGAAGCTGGTGACCAGGTAGCCGATCACCAGGCTGCCGATCAGCAGAAACACCGAGCCGTTCAGGAAGGCTTCCTGCAGCACCTCCCCCCAGCGCAGGCCGCCGGCCTTTGCACCCTGCTGGGCCTCGCGGGTCTGAGTGCTCAGCTTGGCCAGCAGCACACCGACGACGATCGCCGGCGACTCCATCAGGGCCAGGGCCGCCACCATGAAGCCATCAAAGTCCACATGGAGCACGTTCAGAAAGTTCTGGGCCGTGATGAAGGTGACGGCACTGATCGATCCGTAGGAGGCGGCAATTGCCGCCGCGTTGTAGGGATCCATGCGGGTGCGCAGGATCAGGAAGCTGCTGATCGGTACCAGCAGGGACATCAGGATGGCGGCGCCGATCGTCAGCAGCACCTGGCTGCCCAGGCCGCTCTCGGCCAGCTCCAGGCCCCCCTTGAAGCCGATCGCCAGCAGCAGATAGAGCGAGAAAAGCTTCGGCAGCGGCGAAGGGATCTCCAGATCCGAGCCGACCAGCACGGCGAGAACACCGAGGAAAAAGAACAGAACCGGTGCTGAGACAAGGTTCTGGAGGATCAGGCTCGACTGCATCCCATTGCGGGCCCATGGTTGCAGCAACTTAGGGGCGACTCCCCCCTGCAGGCGTCAGCGGCCGCTCAAACTTGATCGGCGCTGCGGCTGGAGATCGCTGGGATTGCTTAGCGTTGCCGGCAGGCAGGTTCCCTGGAGCTTGTCCGGGGGTGGAATGTTCAACCCCTCCTGCCTCGCCCCTCTGGCTCGGATCGCAGCCCCTGGCCAGAGGGCGGCTGCAGGTCGCTTCCCTGGAGAGGGCTCGGCCCATGGCTTGGTCGAGCCTCGGGATGAATCCGCTTTCAGAATGGCTCTTGCCGCCGGATTGGCCTTGTCACGGGAAGGATGTGTCCTCGCGATCGGGGCAGGTTCGTCATAGTTGCAGGCTGGGCCCGGACCCACCCCAGTGATCGCTTCCAGCTGGCCTGGCCCCAGCAAGCCTGACCCCGGCTTGTGGTGGGAGAGAATATGGCCCCTGCTTCCGGGGGAGGGACTGGTCAGTCCTTCCGCCGCGGCAGGCCTGTCCACCGCGCTCCTGGCTCCTTGCCCAGCCCGTCCCTACCCGTGCTCGTCATCGCCAGTGGCAACCCCCACAAGGTGGCCGAGATCGGCGCCATGCTGGCGGCGCTCGAGCTTGAGGTGCGGGCCCAGCCCCGCGGCCTTGAGATTGAGGAAACCGGCGACAGCTACGCCGCCAATGCCCGCCTCAAGGCGGAAGCGGTGGCCACGCTGACCGGCCAGTGGGCCCTGGCCGACGACTCCGGTCTGGAGGTGGACTCCCTTGGCGGCCGACCCGGCATTTTTTCAGCCCGCTATGGCCCCACCGATCACGAGCGCATCCACCGTCTGCTGCACGAGCTGGGAGATTCGCTCTATCGCGGCGGCCAGTTCGTCAGCGCCATGGCCCTGGCCGATCCCACCGGCACCACGGTGCTCGAGGCCCAGGGGATCTGCCGCGGCCTGATCCTGCGGGAACCGAGGGGCCATGGCCCCGGCTACGACCCCATTTTCTACGTTCGCGAGGCCGGCGCCAGCTACGCCGAGATGGGTGACCACCAGCGCAGCCGCCTGGGCAGTCGGGGCAGAGCGGCTGCGGCTCTGGCTGCAGGGCTGCGCCGGCTGCTGACTCTGGAGTGACGGACTGGGGGCTGACTGGAGATTGAGCTGATCGCCCAGTTCATCAGGCCAGGCCGATTCAGCCGTTGATGTGAGCCACGGCCCGCATGGCAGCCGAGGCCGCCTCCTCCACATCGCCCTCCTTGCCAGCCAGGGTGAGACGGCCGAAGGCGCCCACGGCCTTGACATCCACCACCGTGATGTTCGACGACTTCTCGGCCTCATTGGCGGCCATCAGCACGTAACCGGCGGGCTCGGTCTCGAGGATGAACATGCTCATGCCCGCCTGAATCATCGAACCGCGGCGGTTGAGGCGGTTGATCAGAACGGCGTGGTCCGGGGTGATGGCGCGGATGATCTCCGTCCAGGTCACCTCACAGCGGCTGCGGCGATCAATGCTGCTGCCGATCGCCTCCAGCACCACCTCACCGGAGTGGAGCACGTTGCTCTGGTCGCGGTGATACATCGCGATCGAGCCGAAGGCCCGCTCCACCACCATCTGGCCGAGACGCACCGTGCTCGCCTTGAGGGCGATGTCAGTGACCCGGTGCACGGCCATGCCCGGCGACACCTCCAACCAGAGGCAGGCATCCCCTGGGATGGGGAGGAAGCCCTGGGAGACGGTGCCCATGTAGGCCGCCAGCTGGGGCTGGAGCGAATCGAGGAACACATAGGTGCGCAGCTCGATCGACTGCACGTGACTCGACTGGCGGGCGATGCGGCGCCCTTCGCTGTCGGTGGTGATCACGCAGCTGGCGCCGTCGCGATCGCCGATTCCGGCGCTGCCGGTGATCTCAGTGCCGCCGACCCGCAGCGTTCCACGGCGCCGGCTGATGGCACGGTCGTCGCTGGAGAGAGAGCGGGAAAATCTGGAGTCCATCAGGGCGCCGTCGCGCCACCTCGCAGAGTGGGCACGACGCCTGAGCCCAGACCGGGGCTGACGGCGCCATGAAGTTGCCGGGGATCCTACCGGTGAGACGATCCCGAACTGCTGACAACACCCCTGATCCGCTGACCCTGGCCCCAGCTCGGTGATCAGGACTCCCGATCAGAGCGATCACCACCGCCGATGCCACGGTTGCTTGCGCCCATCCGTTGCTGGAGGGCCTCAATCGCGGCTCAGCGGAGCCCGCTGACGCCGATCGCCCCGGCGGGGATGTGCCTGAGGGCTGCTTCGCTGAATCTCCCCCGGCGGGCTGAGCCACGGTTAAACCGGCTCCAGCAAACCGGCTCCCGCGGCCGGTCAGGGCCCTTGCGGCGCCTGATCCAGCCGGTACCGTCCGGCCAACTTCGCCGCGATCGCCATGGCCAGCCGACGTTCCGCTGACGCTTCCCGGTCGGTCGGCCCCGAGGTGGCTCGCCCCCTGGGGGCCACGGCCAGCGAGGCGATCCCCAGCGAGGACAACCGCGCGACGTGGCCCGATTGGATCGCCCAGGCAGCGGAGCAGGGAATCAAACCGGAGCAGGCTCTGGCCTTCATCGGTCTCGGCCTGATGCGCAGGATGGCCGCCGCCGGCCAGGATCAGCCCTGGATCTGGAATGACGAGCAGGACGGAGGTCAGGACGGTGGTCAGGCCGATCTGGCGGGTCTGCGCCAGCGGCTCGAACTCACCCAGCTGGCCCTGCAGACCGGCGCCCCCCTGAGCACCGCCGAGGTGAGTCAGCTGCTCGGCGCCCGCCCCGGTGCTGCCCAGATCGAACGGGGCGGCCTGGTGGCGCGGCGGCTGAGCCGCAATGTCTGGAAGCTCAGCCGCGCCGCCGAGTCCGCTGAGCGGGCCTCGACGAGTTTCAGCGAAGGCTTCCGCCGCCGCCTCTGAGGCGGCCTCCTGTGCCGGAATGATGACCTCGAAGCCGCAATCCCGAACAGATGTAACGCAGTCCTTCGGCAGCGGCTCCGGACTCGCTAGGCCTTAGGCGATCTATTAGGGAGTGCCCCTTCCATGGGCGTGTCCGTCGCTGATGCGGCTCCGGCTTCCCCTGAGTTGCTCAACCCCGAGCTGCTCAAACAGAGTGGCCAACGCGAAGTCTTCTGTGGCCTGACCTCGATTGTCTGGCTGCATCGGCGCATGCCCGATGCCTTTTTCCTGGTGGTGGGTTCGCGCACCTGCGCCCACCTGGTTCAGTCAGCCGCCGGGGTGATGATTTTCGCCGAGCCCCGTTTCGGCACGGCGATTCTGGGCGAACGGGATCTGGCCGGTCTGGCCGATGCCAACGAAGAGCTCGATCGCCTGGTGCGCGATCTGCTCGAACGGCGCCCCGAGATCCGCACCCTGTTTCTGGTGGGCTCCTGTCCCAGTGAGGTGATCAAGCTCGATCTCTCGCGGGCGGCCGAACGGCTCACCAGCCAGTTCAACGGCCGGGTGCGGGTGCTCAACTACTCGGGCAGCGGCATCGAAACCACCTTCACCCAGGGGGAAGACAACGCCTTGCTGGCGTTGCTGCCGCTGATGCCCAGCAGCAACGAGAGCCAGCTGCTGATCGTCGGCACCCTGGCCGATGCGGTGGAAGACCGCTTCGTCTCCCTGTTCGCCAAAATGGGCATCGAGGCGGTGCGCAGCCTGCCGCCACGGCGTTCCACCGAACTGCCGCCCGTAGGCAAGGGCACCAAGGTGCTGCTGGCCCAGCCCTTTCTCAGTGGCACCTCGCGGGCGTTGGTGTCGCGCGGCGCCGAACTGATCCACGCTCCCTATCCCTTCGGTGTCGAGGGCAGCCGCGACTGGATGGCCGCGGCGGCAGCGGCCTTCGGTGTCGATCTGGCTCGGGTGGCCCAGGTGCTCGATCCGCTGGTGGAGCGGGGCCGCCGCGCCCTGGCGCCCCATCGCCAGGTGCTCGAAGGCAAGCGGCTGTTCCTGATGCCCGATTCCCAGATGGAGATCCCCCTGGCCCGCTTCCTGTCGCGCGAGTGCGGCATGGAGCTGGTGGAGGTGGGCACCCCCTACCTGGATCGCCAGCTGATGGCCCAGGAGCTGGCCCTGCTGCCCAGCGGCACCCAGGTGAGCGAGGGACAGGACGTCGAGCGCCAGCTGGAGCGGGTGCGGGCGGCCCGCCCCGATCTGGTGGTCTGCGGCCTGGGGCTGGCCAATCCGCTCGAGGCCGAGGGCATCGCCACCAAGTGGTCGATCGAGCTGGTGTTCAGTCCCATCCACGGCTGCGACCAGGCGGGCGATCTGGCCGAACTGTTCGCCCGTCCGCTGCGCCGCCGCCAGCTGCTGGCCTTCTCCTGAACCGGCCGATGGCCAGGTCGAGGCCTGCCATCGCCGCCGTGTTCGCCCTCTCCTTCCCTGCCTGCGAGCCCCGGCTCAGCCCACGGCTACGCTCCGGCGCCGGGCTTTTCCAGCTTTCCCCCGTTCCCTGTTTCCTCGCTCCACCCCATGGAACTGACGCTCTGGACCTACGAAGGCCCGCCCCACGTGGGTGCGATGCGCATCGCCGCCTCGATGGAGGGGGTGCACTACGTGCTCCATGCCCCCCAGGGCGACACCTACGCCGACCTGCTGTTCACGATGATCGAGCGGCGTGATCGCCGCCCGCCCGTCACCTACACCACCTTCCAGGCCCGCGATCTCGGCGGTGACACCGCCGAACTGGTCCAGCGCACGATCGCCGACGCCGTGCAGCGCTTCCAGCCCGAGGCCCTGCTGGTGGGTGAGAGCTGCACCGCCGAACTGATCCAGGACCAACCCGGTGCCCTGGCCGCAGGCATGGATCTGGGCGGCATCCCGATGGTGAGCCTGGATCTGCCGGCTTACTCGAA
>CALPMR020000157.1 GCA_943324725.2 Bordetella parapertussis
ACGACGATCGGATGGAGGGTGTCCATCCAGGGCAGGTTGTGATCATTGAGTGCTGGCAGCAGCAGCTGCATCGGGGCCTTGCCACGATGAACCCCTTGAGGTTGGCCAGGCTTGGCCAGTCGCGCTGGAACTGTGACCTTTCGCTACAGGGCTGTGGTCAATCTCGGACGGGATTGGAAGCCAGCTTCAGTCCTTGTCGCTGGCGCCGAAGGCGTGCATCAGGGCATCGCCCCAGCTGTTGATCGCTTCGAGTTTGTGGTCGGGCGCTTTGCTGATTGCTTCTGCATGGGCTCTCAGCAGGGTGGCCTTGCTGAAGTCGTGGCCATGGCTGCTGGCCAGGTCGACGACATCGTCGAGACCGGTGGCGGCGTGAAGTTTCTGGCGCAGCTGCTCATCGGCGGCGGCGCTGCTGACGAAGGCCTGCAGGGCGGGGAGCGACACGGGCAGAGGGCGAGTGAGGGACTCTGCATCCTGGCAGGGCAGGGCTCCCCTGCCGGCAGATTGCCACTACCTTGCAAGCATTGTGCCGACCGCATCGATGGCGAAGGAACGTTTCTTCCTTGAGCTTGAGCCGAGCGAAGCCGTGATGAAGAGCTGGCCCCATGTGGTGATCGTGGGTGGTGGTTTCGCCGGGCTCAAAGCGGCCCATCGCCTCGCTGGCAAGCCGGTGCGGGTCACCCTGGTGGATAAGCGCAATTTCAATCTTTTTCAGCCCCTGCTGTATCAGGTGGCCTCCGGACTGGTGTCCGAGGCGGATGTGGCCACGCCCCTGCGGCTGTTATTGGCCAAGGCGGCCAATGTCCAGGTGCTGCTTGGTGAGGTGGTCGATCTCGATGCCGAGAACCGCGATGTGGTGTTCAACGATCGCCGCCTGCATTACGACAGCCTGATCCTGGCCACCGGCTCGGGTAGCACTTACTTCGGTCACGAGGAGTGGCGTGAACTGGCGCCGCCGATGAAGATCCTCGAGCATGCCGATGAGATCCGGCGGCGGGTGCTCTCGGCTCTGGAGGAGGCAGAGCAAACCCCGGATCGCGATCGTTGCCGTTGTCTGCAGTCGGTGGTGGTCGTGGGCGGTGGTGCCTCGGGCTGCGAGCTGGCCGGTTCCCTCAACGAGTTGATGCGCCACGCGGCCCAGCGCGATTTCCGCCAGCTGGATCCGCAGCTGTGTCGGGTGTTCCTCGTTGATCCCGGTGATCGGGTGCTGCGGGCCATGGATCCGGAGCTTTCCAAGGCGGCTGGTACTTACCTCAGCTCCCGCGGGGTGGAGCTGGTGCTGGGCGGCCGGGTGCAGAGCATCGAGGCCGGCCGGCTCACCGTGGCCTTCAAAAATCCGCCGGCCGGTACGCCGCCGGAGCGGGTGCTGGAAGCCGCCACGATCTGCTGGAGTGCGGGTGTGCGCGCCTCTCACCTCGGCAAGCTGCTCGCCGATCGCACCGGTTGCACGGTCGATCGCGGCGGGCGTGTGGTGGTTGAACCGGACTTTTCGATCGTCGGCCATCCCGAGATCCGGGTGGTGGGTGATCTCTGCTCCTATTCGCACACCATTGATGGCAAATCCCTGCCGGGTATGGCCGGACCGGCGGTGCAGATGGGCGGCTGGGTGGCGCTGGATCTGCTAGCCCAGTTGACGGGCGAACGCCAAAAAACCTTCCGTTGGTTTGATTTCGGCAGCATGGCCGTGATCGGTCCCCTATTTGCCGTGGCTGATCTGCGCGGCATCAAGCTCAGTGGCTCCTTCGGCTGGTTGCTGTGGGGACTGGCTCACCTGGCCTTCATGCCGGCTAATGAGAATCGCCTCACTCTGCTCACCAAGTGGCTGTGGATGATCGCCACCCGTCAGCGGGCTGGCCTGCTGATCACCGGCCGGCCCGATCAGCACATGGGCGTGGAGGTGGGATTGGAGCGGGCTGAACGGGTGGAGGATCCGACGCCCGCTCAGCCGTTGGAGGAACCGGCGACGGCCTGAGTCCAGAGGCTCGGGCCGTTGCCCCCCAGAAGGCTCAGAGGCCGGGGCTGCTGTGCATCAGGCCACCATCGGCGAAGATCGTCGTGGCGGTGATGTAGCTGGCGGCATCGCTGGCCAGGAAGCCCACCACCTTGGCGATCTCCTCAGGCTGGGCCATGCGGCCCATGGGAATCGCGGCGTTGAGCTTGGCCAGCAGCTCGGGGTTGTTCATCGTGGAGTCATTGATCGGTGTGGCCACGGCGCCGGGGCCGACGTTGACGATCGTGATGCCATGGGGGGCCAGCTCCAGGGCGGCGGTGCGGGTGAGCATGCGCACGCCGCCCTTGGCGCAGCAGTAGGGGGTGTTGTCGGGCATGGGCCAGTCCTCGTGCACCGAGGAGATGTTGATGATGCGGCCACCGCCGCCCTGGGCGATCATCTGTTTGGCGGCGAACTGGGTGGCGAAGAAGACGCCGCGCAGATTGACATCCAGCACCTTGTCAAAGTTGTCCGGAGTGGTGGTGAGAATCGAGGTGCGCGTCTCGATGCCGGCGTTATTCACCATCACATCGAGGCGGCCATATTTCGCCACCGTGGCATCCACCAGGCGCTGCAGGTCATCGAGCTTGCCGACATCGGCCTGCACGCCGTAGCTGCTGCCGCCATAGGCCCCGATCTCCTGCTCCAGCTCTTCGGTGGCCTCGGGGTGAGAGCGGTAGTCGATCACCACCTTGGCGCCGAGTTCGGCCAGATACTCGACGATCGATTTACCGATGCCGCTGTTACCACCGGTGACGATCGCGACCTTGTCTTGCAGCAGGGTGGAGAGGGCCTTGCCGGCCAGGGGATTGGAGCTGGTCATGGGGGTGGTGGGTAGCGGGGGAGAGACGATGGAATACAAGCCTCTGCACCCTAGTGACAGGAGTCAGGGAGATCCAGGCGGCCCCGCGCCGTCAGCATGCCCCCACCGATCGGCGACTGGTCGTCGCATGGTGCGTTGGTGCTCCATTGGATCGTACCTACGCTGCCCATTGGCCATCGCCCATCGAACATCGGATGCGCCACAGGTGAGATTGGTTGATGCAGGAGTGTCCATGGGTTTCTCCACGTCAGTGCTGGCACTGGAGGTGCCTCCGGCGCTGCCTGTCTGCCCACCAGAGCCGTGGCGCCGCTCTGCCGCGAGCTGCTGATCACCAACGACCCGCCCTCGCCGGGATCCCAGTCCCCCCAGCTGCCGGTTCAATCGTTTGATCCAGCCCTCACGGAGATCGTCGGGCGGATACCGGATCTGGTTCCCCTTGCGACAGGTTTTGGCTTCCTCGAAGGGCCGGTCCCATCTCCAGGAGCGGCAGGGAGACGGTGGCTTGTTGTTGATCACCGATCAGGTTCACAACAGCGTCTTTGTGATGCGCTGGAACGGCCTCGATCATCCGGGTTCTGAAGGCGAATCTGCGCAGCCGCAATCCCAAGGCTTCAACCCAGGCGGATCGCTACCAGGGCAAGCATTTCAATTCTCCCAACAATCTATTGGTGCAAAGTGACGCTAGTGTCTGGTTCATTGATCCCAGTGACGGCTCATCCCAGTTTCCACAAACGCTAGAACCACACAATAACGATCAGCGTTATGAGCCTGCTACGGCAATGCTCTCCGTGCTGGAGCCGTCGCTGCTGGGCACTTGCCTTCGGTCCGGGGGAGAAAAGCCCCTCCTCATCGACAGTGCTGCCATCCAGGGGGCTCACACCGATTTCTCCTGCTTGTCACATTGGATCTGCGTGATTGACGTCGCTATCGATCGTTGCCATCTCAGCAACAAACGGCAGGTTGCCGATGTGCACCCCGGTTACCCCGATGGCATGCGCCTGGATGAGAAGGGTCGTGTGTATTTGGGTGCCCTCGATGGGGTTCCGATGCTCAAGCTGGGGGGGTGCTACGGGAGCCCAGGCCATGCGCATCATCCCTGGAAAAGTCTTGGAAAGACAGTCTAAGGCGAAACTGATCCTTGGACGTATGGGCGAATCGCCTCCTTGCTTCTTGTGGCGTATGGACTCGTGATCGGAGCGGCATGATCGACTTGGAATTGAACTTGACCTTGGCAAGACTTCCGAGAACGTGCCTCACAATGTCTATATTGCAACAAGCGGTGCCATCTCGGTCCAGCCTCTGTTCTGTGCCATGCTGGCCTTGGAACCTGATCGTATTTTAGCTGGCACTGGCTACCCATCTGAAGGTATCAGTGAGCATGGTAAAGCCAATGTGGCATATCGGAATGCGGAGAAGATCTTCCAGCTCAAGTGTCAGGAGTCGGCCTGCGCTTGCTGCTCGCTTGCTGCCCTTGGTGGTTGGCCAAGGTCGAAGCTGTGATCCTGGCTTACGATCTGTCTCGTAAAAGTCCCTTTCTTGTCCCAAGTCATGACACTTTCAAGTGAGGCTGCGCAGTCCCCCGCAGTGGACCGTTGGCAGCTGATTGAAAGCCGCCAACGATTGATCATCGGACTCTGTCCCGACCTTCCTGGCATGGGATATTGGAATCGTGAGAAACAGCGCTTCGATGGTTTTGAGGCTGATCTGGCACGCTGCCTGACCCGGGAGCTGCTTGGCGACCAAGACGAGGCCCCTGATGGCTCTGCGCTGACAGGGCAGCAGATGCAGCATATCTGGAGCCAGGTTGGTCCAGGGGAAAGGCTGCCGCGGATCGTCGACGGAGAATTGGACATGGTTCTGTCTCAGTTGACAATCACGCCCGAAAGGCTGGAGATCGTTGATTTTTCTGATCCTTACTTTGTTGCCTATGAAGCGTTGTTGGTGCCGGCCAGCAGTGCTGACAAGACCCTGCAGGACATGCGAGGAAAAACCGTTGCTGTTGCTGAGGACACTGCATCTTTTCATCGCTATTCCAGGCTTCATCCCGAGATCAATCTTGTCGTCACGGCCAGAGAGTCGGACGGGCTCTTTCTCCTTTTGGCAGGAAAAGTTGATGGCGTAGCCAACGACAATGTCAACCTTGACGGCCTCCTTTCCACCTTGTCGAAGCCGGATGCGGTCAAATTGAGACGGATTGATGTGGCTTCCTCATTCGATCCCAAGCCCTTTGGAGTCTGCATCAAGAAAGGTAGTCCAATCTTCCTTGCCAAGCTGAATTATGCTGTTTCGGTGCTCAAGCAAAATGGAACAATCGCCAGGTTGTTTGAGGCTTCAAGGCAATTCTGAATAATTCTCTTGTGATTCCATGACTCTTCCTGCTTTTGTTGAAAGCCACGACCCGCGCTTTGATCGTCTGATCCAGTTCAATGCCGAGCTGGAATTGCTTGGCGAGGGTTTCCGCTGGCTGGAAGGGCCGGTCTGGTTCGGCGACCATGAGTGCCTGCTGTTCAGTGATATTCCCAACAACCGGATCATGCGCTGGAGCGAGCGCCATGGGGTCACCGTCTTTCGGGAATCGGCCGACTACGCCAACGGTCAGACCCGCGATCTGCAGGGGCGGCTGATCACCTGCCATCACCGTCGCCGCTGTCTGACGCGCCTGGAGTACGACGGCACCCTCACCACCCTGGTGAGCACGGTCGACGGCAAGCGGCTCAACGCGCCCAATGACGTGGTGGTGAAGAGCGACGGCACGATCTGGTTCAGCGACCCGCTCTATGGGCTGCTGAACGATTTCGAAGGCGGCCGTCAGGAATTCGATCAACCGCCGGCTCTCTACCGCTTTGATCCCACCACGGCGGAACTGCGGCGCATGGCCTCGGATTTCGATGGCCCCAACGGTCTGGCCTTCTCGCCGGATGAACGCCAGCTTTATGTAGCCGAATCCGGGGCCCCGGACGCAGCCGATCCCTGTCAGTACATCCGCGTCTTCGATGTCAGCGAGGACGGCCTCTCGATTTCCAGGGGCGAGGAGTTCCACAAGGTCAACCCCGGCTGGGCCGATGGGTTCAAGGTGGATGAACACGGCAATCTCTGGTGCGGTGCCGCCGATGGCGTGCACTGTGTCAGCCCCGATGGCACCCTGCTGGGCAAGGTGCTGGTGCCGAAGCGCGTCTCGAATCTCTGTTTCGGCGATCGCTTCCACAGCCGCCTGTTCATCTGTGCCTCGACCAGCCTCTACGCCCTGTTCACCAACACCCGTGGTGTTCAGCGTCCCTGAGGCCTGGGCCTGAGCCTGGATGACGTGACGGCGATCAGTCCCGTTCTGCTGCGTCGGTGCCGGTTGGGCATCCCTGTTGTTCAGGATCCTGTCTCACGCGGATCTGCCCTTTTCACCCCTCCCTACCCATGGCCAACCCCCAACTCGAAACCTTCCTCGCCCAGGCCAAGGCCGATCCGGCCCTGCATCAGCGACTGCAGGCCTGCGCCAACCTCGATGCGATCGCGGTGCTCGGCCAGGCATGCGGCCACAGCTTCAGCGGCGTCGACCTGGTGCGCCATCAGGCGGAGGCGACATTGCGGCTGGGGGAGGAGGATCTGGCCGCCGCCGCCGCCGGGGTGGAGCTGCAGGGGCATCTCTGGTTGATGCGCATTGTCTGGGGCTGAGCCAGGCTGGGCTCGAGGCCGGAGATCACGATGCGTCTGACGTCCCAGCTCGAGCTCGACGACTGTCGGGCGCTGGTGATGGCGGCCCAGACGGAGGCCGATCGCCGCAGCGCCGTGGTGAGTGTCGCGGTCGTCGATGGCCGGGGGGCTGCCCCTGATGCTCCAGGGCGTCTGCCTGGGCGCTGTCGGTGTTTCCGGCATGACTCCCGATGTTGACGGCGCCATTGCCACCGCTGGCGTCGCGGCCCTGCCGCCAAGCTCTCTGGAGCCATCCCCCTGATCACACCACCAACGATGTTTCAGCCCCATCTCGACAGCCTCGGCTTCACCAGTAGCGATGCCGAAGCCACCGCAACCTTCTTTGAGCAGTGCCTGGGCTTCCAGCGCGAGGTGGAGGTGCCGATCCTGGAGGGCGGCCCCTACGCCGAACTGGTGGGCCTGCCCGGGGCCCGGTTCAAGCTGCTGCGGCTGAGGATCGGGGCGGAGCTGCTGGAGATCACCGAGGTGCTCGATGCCGGCCCCGGCGGCCGGCCCGGCCGGCCGATTGCGGCCGATTCCCTCAGCAACGATCGCTGGTTCCAGCACAGCTGCCTGGTGGTGAACTCCATGGAGGCGGCCCTGGCCGCCCTGCAGCCGGCCTTTGCCGCTGGCCGGATCAGGCCGATCTCTTCGGCGCCTCAGCGGCTGCCGGACTGGAACACGGCAGCCGCCGGTATCGTCGCCTACAAGTTTCGCGATCCTGAGGGCCATCCGCTGGAGCTGCTGCAGTTCCCGCCGGACAAGGGGGAGG
>CALPMR020000158.1 GCA_943324725.2 Bordetella parapertussis
CGTGAGGCCGTGACCGCCCAGCAACGCGCCCTGGGCGATGCTCGGCTGCGCTATCGGGCCCAGGTGGATCCCCTCACCGAAGTGCTGCTGGTGCAGCGGGATCTGCAGGCCTCCCGGGCCTCCCTGCTGACGGCCCTGACCCGCCAGGCGATCGACTGGGCTGTGCTGGAGCGGGAGACCGGTGGGGCCAACGCCCCCCAGCCCCCCAGCTGAGCCGTGCTCAGTCTGCGTATGGGGCAGGAGGGGGCGATTTGCCGCCAGCAGCGCCACTGAGGCGGCTGATCAGCAGGCCCAGAACCAGGGCCAGATAGAGGGGGCCGACCACACTCAGAGCGATGCAGACCACCTGCACCACCGGCGCGGTGGGGATCACATCGCCGTAGCCCACCGTGGTGAGGGTCACGAAGGCGAAATAGTTGAGCCGCTGAAAGCCCTGGTCCCAGAGATGGCCGGCCTGGGCCAGCGAACCGATCGCCGGCATGCTCAGGCTCAGGCCGGTGATGCTGTCGCGGAAGCTCCCTGGCAGCAGGCTGTCGATCACCGTCAGCACCAGGCCGCCGGCGATGCCGAGCAGCAGATAGCCGGCGGTGGCCCCGGCCAGCACCTGGCCATCCACCTCCCTTTCGCTGGCCAGCGCCTGCAACAGCAGCCGCAGGCTGCGGCCGATGAACAGGGTGAACAGCACCAGCAGCGGCAGGCCCGTCAGCCGCAGGGTCTGGGGGGCACAGAGCCAGAGCAACTCCGCCAGCAGCGAGGCCAGGGCCAGGATCCGGTGCCAGCGCCCAGCCCCTGGCAGCCGGAACAGCAGGGTGGTGAGGCCCAGGTAGCCGATCCAGGTGAGACGGGCGAGGCTGCCTGGCAGGGCGAAGCTGCCGATCAGGCCGAGGCAGAACAGCAGCAGCTGGCGGTAGAAGCGGTGCCGTTGGGCGGTGCTGACCGGTCGGGCTTTTTGAACCTTGCCCGCTGGACGGCGTCGCTGCGACTTGGCTGGGCGCCGGCGCACGCCCGGCTCGGTGGAGTCGCTCACCCGATGACCACCGATGGCTGGGGCTTCAGCTTCAGGCCGCCACCTCGTCGGCGGCTGCCAGGGCGGCGCTGCGCGCTTCATCGCGGCGCAGGACCAGCACACTCAGCGGTGGCAGGCAGAGATCCAGCGATTGCTCGTAGCCGTGCAGGCCCCAGGCATCGGTGAACTTGCCGCCGAGGTTGCCGAGGTTGCTGCCGCCGTAGCGGGCGCTGTCGGTGTTGAAGGCCTCCTCGTAGAAGCCCTCCAACGGCACACCCACCCGGTAATGGGAATGGCTCTGGGGGGTGAAGTTCGCCACCACAACCACCCAGCGGCCGGTGCTGCTCTCGCGCCGCATGAAGCTGATCACCGAGTTGGTGGTGTCACTGCAGTCGATCCACTGGAAGCCGTACTGGTCGAAGTCGTCGCCCCAGAGGGCCCGCTCCGATTTATAGAATTTGTTGAGGTCGTCCACCAAGTGCTGCAGGCCCAGATGGGGCTCATGATTCAGTAACTCCCATTGCAGATCACCCCAGACGTTCCATTCAGCGCGCTGGCCGAACTCCATGCCCATGAAAATTGTCTTCTTGCCGGGATGGGTCCACATGTAGGCCAGAAGTGCCCTGACATTGGCGAACTTCTGCCAATCGTCTCCGGGCATCTTGTGGAGCAGATGGCTCTTGCCATGCACCACTTCATCATGGCTGAGAGCCAACATGAAGTTCTCGGTGAAGGCATACCAGATCGAGAACGTCACATTGTTCTGATGGAACTGGCGGAACCACGGATCAAGCTCGAAATAATCGAGCATGTCGTGCATCCAGCCCATGTTCCATTTGAGGTTGAAGCCCAGGCCGCCGATGGCGGTGGGTTGGGTCACCATCGGCCAGGTGGTCGACTCCTCGGCGATCGAGAGGGCGCCGGGGAAGTGCTGGAACAGCACGTGATTGGCCTGTTGCAGGAAGGTGACCGCTTCGGTGTTTTCGCGGCCGCCCTGCTCATTGACGAGCCATTCGCCATCGGGGCGCAGGTAGTCGCGATAGAGCATCGAGGCCACCGCATCAACCCGGATGCCATCGATGTGGAACTCCTCGAACCAGAACACCAGGTTGGCCACCAGGAAGTTGCGAACTTCATTGCGGCTGTAATTGAAAATCAGGGTGCCCCATTCCTTGTGCTCGCCGATGCGTGGATCGGCATGCTCGTAGAGGTGGGCGCCATCGAAGAAGGCCAGGCCGTGGGCATCCTTGGGGAAGTGGCCAGGCACCCAGTCGAGGATGACGCCGAGCCCTTCGCTGTGGCAGCGATCGACAAAGGCGCGGAATTCATCGGGCGAGCCGAAGCGGCTGGTGGGGGCATACCAACCCGTCACCTGATAACCCCAGGAGCCATCGAAAGGATGCTCTGAAATCGGCATCAGCTCGATGTGGGTGAAGCCCCGATCCTTGACGTAGGGGATCACCTTGTCCGCCAGTTCCGGATAGGTGAGCAGGCGGGCGCCGGGCTTGAGATCGGCCGCCGGCACCGGTGGCCGCGGCGTTCCATCGGCTTCGATATAGGGGGCATCGGCAGCAGCGTGCATCCAGCTGCCGAGGTGCATCTCGTAGACCGAGATCGGCTGATCCAGCGGGTTGCGATGGTCCCGCTCCTCGATCCAATCGCTGTCGTGCCAGTGGTACTGGCTCAGTTGATCGACGACCGAGCCGTGGTTGGGGCGCACCTCGGCCCGGAAGCCGTAGGGATCGGTTTTCTGATAGCAGTGGCCGTTCTGGGCCCGCACCTCGTACTTGTAGATGGCGCCGCGCTTCAGCCCGGGGATGAACAGTTCCCAGCTGCCGCCGAGACGCTGCTGCATCGGATGGTGGCGACCATCCCAGCCGTTGAAGTCACCCAGCACCGAGACGCTGCGGGCATTGGGTGCCCACAGGCAGAACTGCACACCGGCGATGCCATCGCGCTCGCCCACATGGGCGCCCATGCGCCGCCAGATGTGGTGGTGGTTGCCTTCGGCAAACAGATGCCGATCGAGTTCGCCCATCCACTCATGGCGGAAGGCCCAGGGATCGTGCTGTTCGTGCTCGATGCCGCCGCGCAGCACCCGCAGCCGATAGCCGCTGCCGGGATCGCTGGGCAGATCAGCTTCAAAAATCCAGGGATGGTTCGGGTTCTGCATCGGCTGGCTGGAGTCCGCCAGCAGCAGCTCCACCCGATCCGCATCCGGCATCCAGACCCGGACCACCCAGCCACCGCCTTCGATCGCCTGGGGCCCCAGGAGTGAAAACGGATGATCGTGACGGCATTCAGCCAGCCTCTGGGCGTCGTCGATCATCCATTCGAGGCTGAGTGGAGCCATGTCCGAGGCTGGTTACGACGCGCACGGAGCCTACGGCGCCCCCGGTCCCGGTCGTCCAGCACCTGCGTCAGCGAGCGGGGACGGCGGCCGGGGCCGGGTCGGTGGGGAAATCGACGCCGATGATCTGGTTGCGCTCATTGAGCGAGACAAACAGGTTGTCGGTGAGTCGGGTGAACTCGGTCTTGACGATCACCAGCTTCATCAAGGCCGTGCTTTCGGCTTTCCAGACTTTCTTGACCTGTACGAAATCACCGGTGATGCGCTGCAGGTTCTGCCACTTCTTCTGAAGGGCGGCCTGGGAGATGTCCTCTTGCAGCGACTGGCTGAGGAAGCTGCTGGCGGTGATGAATTGTCCCTTGGTCAAAGCGCCCATGAAGGCGCTCACCACCTTCTCTGCATCGATGTCCTGGGCATTGATGTTGTAGCCCTCAAGCTTGCCATCGGCATCGATCACCATCGTCAGCTCCTTGCTGCCGGCGCTGGTGAGGATCTTCGCCTCGACGCTGCTGGAGTCGACCCCGGGCTGAATCGCGGTGATGGTCCAGCTCAGCAACCGCGGCATGCGCTTGATCGATTCGGCCACCATCGCCGGGCTGCTCACCCGCTGCAGGCTCGGGGCGAACTGGTTGAAGCGGGCCTGGGCATCGCCGCTGCGCACGGCGATCAGGATGCGCTGAGCCGCTGCCCTGGCCGCTTCTTCGGCCACGGCGGCGGTGGGTTCGGCCCGACGACTGGCCGGGAGCGGGGCTGTCTGGGCCTGGGCCTTCTGGGCCTGGGCCGGTGCGCCGCTCACCACCAAAGCCAGCCCCGTGGCACTGATCAGCACCAGTCCCAGCAGCTGGCGGCGCAGGCCTGGGATCGTGATCGGGCGGGGCATGGAGCAGGACTCGGATCGATTCAGTTTGCCCCAAGCAGCGGGTCCAGCCAGAACCTGGAACCGTCGAGGCCCAGCTCGATCGTGATCACCCGATGCTGGGGGCCCACGCCGCCCGTGGGTATGGAGCCGTCGCCGGGGTTGACCGCGAAGGCAGGCCAGGCCGCCGGGGCCAGGGAAAGTCGCAGGCGCTCACCGGGCTGCAGGGTGGCGTCGAGGGGTTGCAGGGACAGTTGCCGCTCCAGTGGGGCCAGGGCTTCCGCTCCCCGCAGGCGCAGGCCGCCGGTGCAGAGCTGCTGGACTGCCCCGTCCTGGCTCAGCACCGACAGGCAGGCCCAGAGATCGAATCCTGGCTGATCGGCCCAGGCCACCAGCCGCAGCCGCGGTTCCCCCAACAGACGCACAGGGGCGCCCAGCGCTGCGCTGCTGAAGCAGGCCACCTCGGCGCGTCGATCCAGGTCCTGGCGCTGCACCAGGCCGGGTTCGGGGCCCAGATGGCCGCCGCGGCTGGGGGTGGCCCGCCAGGGGTCATGGACGAGGCTGACGCGGCCCTGACCCTGACCCTGACCTTGGACCTGGACCTGGTCCTGGTTCTGAGCGATGGCCAGCAACCGGCCCTCGTCGCTGCGGATGCCGGCCAGTCCGGCGCTGGCCAGAGCCCAGCCCTGGCGGGCAATGGCGCCGGGAAGGGGCGCCTCTGACTCCCAGGTGACCGCCTGCCAGGTGCCCGAGCGGATGCACTGCAGGGCCAGGCGAGCAGCCCCGTTCGCTGGCAACCCAGGCGCCAGGGTGCCTCCGGCTGCAGGCCCAGCGGTTGCGGCTGGGCTTGCTGTGGTTGCCGGCTCCTGGCCTGAACCAGTAGCAGCAGCTGCTGTCAGAGGTCCGTGACCTGGCATGGCTCGGGGTTCGGGCAGCTGCAGATGGCGGCGGAAAAAATCCAGCTGCAGCTCGTCGATGCCGCCCTGCCAGTCGAGATGGCTCCAGGCTCCGATGCACAGCTGCGGCCGGCCACCGGCCGCCAGGGCCCGGCGGTACAGATCCAGCACCCCGCGCAGCTGGGGATCGTGCCAGCCACCGACCAGCAACATCGGCCGCCGCAACAGCTCTGGGGCCACCGGGTGTTGCTCCCACTGTGCGGCGCGCCCGGGATCGCGCCGCAGCCAGTCCAGGCCCATGCCATCGGCATCGTGCCGTTCCAGCAGCGACAGGCCTTCGCGCAGATAGGCGCCGCTCTCGAGGCTGCGGCGGATCTCCAGCCAGCCGTCCTCGTCCCGGCGGCGGCGACAGGATTCAGCCGCCAGTTGCAGGGCCCAGCCCAACCCCAGGCTCCACCAGTGGGCTCCCCCTTCGCTGGCCCAGTGCCGCCGTTCGTCCAGCCCGCACATCGCCGGCACCAGCGCGTCCGGCAGGTCGGTTCCAGCACCGTCGTTGAGCAGCTGGGTGAGCCCCTGATAGGAAAATCCATAGCTGCCGACCCTGCCGTTGCTGCCCGGCAGATTGCGCGCCCAGCGGACGGCGCTGGCCCCATCGGCCGCCTCCTGGCGGAAGCCGCCGAAGTCGCCAGCGGATGCGCCCCGGCCGCGCACGTCCTGGACCACCACCAGAAAGCCCGCCCGGGCGTACCAGCTGGGGTGGGCGTAGGTGACGGTGGAGGCGATCGCCAGGCCGTAGGGCTGGCGCATCAGCAGCACGGGCCAGGGCCCCTGCCCCTCAGGTTGCCAGAGCCGACCGGCGAGAGAGACACCATCCGGTGTCAGCATCGCCAGGTCGACCGCCGATTTCATTCAGCGCACGTCCGGGCAGTACAGGCCGATGACGTAGGTGGTCAGCACTTCAGCGTCCATGGTGCTGAGGCCCTGGCTGCTGGCCACCCGGGCCAGGGATGCGGGGGAGGTGGCCGATCGTCCCTCGGCGTTGAGCTGCTTGAACTCGGCGCAGAGTTGTTTGGCCAGCTGGGGGTTCTGCTTGACCGTTTCGAGCAGGGCTGAGGCCGCCTCCACCGGCGCCACCGGCGCCAGGATCTGCCCGAGAAGCAGGACGCCGCTGGCAAGCCAAGCCGCCAGGCCTGGCCCGAAACGGGGCTGAATCGCCGAACGGCTGCTGGCGGCAGGTTTGGGGGGCCTTCCGCAGCGCTTCGCCAGCCCATGGGGCTGGAGGACCGGGCGGAAGGAGTCGGGGTTCACGCTGGAATGGCGGGGCATCGCTGCCTCCCAGGGATACTTCCATTTCAGTGAACCGGCAGCCGGGCCGGTGTTCGGTCGGGGTCAGTTCGGCGAGCGACCGGCTGGATGGCGGGCCTGGCGGATCCAGCGGCGCACCAGGGCCGGATCGATGGCCACGGCCGCCCGGCCCATCAGTTGGCGTTGAAAGCGCCCCACTTGCAGCAGCAGGCGATCGGGATCGGCTTGTGCCAGACCCTGGCGGTTGGCGATGCCGGAATACAGCAGCAGGGCTGCATCTGCCGGCGACACGCCGACCTCGATCACCAGGCGAGCCTGGCCGCGCAGCTTGATCAGACGGGCTTCGCTGGCGCCACCGCCGCGGGCCAGTTGCCGCAGGCTGGCGTCATCGAGGTTGGCCAGGGTCTGCCAGTCGCCGATGCCCTGGGACTGCAGCCGAGCCGCCTCACGGCTGAAATGGGGCGGCAGGCGGAACTCCCAGGGACCAGCGGGGGTATCGGCAGGCCCGCTCTGGCCACTCATGGCGTCAGGACGACGCTGTCGCTGCCCAGATCCCGCACCGCTTCCGCCAGCACCACCGGGCGGCCCACACCCTCACCGACCGCTTCGATGCTGCGCAGTCGCACCCGCACCCGGCCGTCGCTCGTGGCGCGGCCGCCGCCATGCAGATTGCTGGCCACCTGGATCACGGTGGGGCCAATCGCATCCTGGGCCAGATTCCCGGGGGCGCCGGCGCTCACCAGATCGCCGCCGCCGTCTAAGACCACCGGTGCCACCACGGCGCC